>JAYVIY010000408.1:0-6943 GCA_043769795.1 Pseudobdellovibrio sp.
AAATAAGCTCGTCTTAGTACTGATCAAAAATTAGTTTTTCAGTTTCAAAACCACGATTTTTTAATTCATTTATAATTGAATTTTTCAGCTCTAGATTCATGGGAGCAGTTCTTGCTAATATGAATAATGAAGATTTAGCAGATGAACTAACTACGGCCCACTGGTAATCTGAATCAAGTGCAATAACCCAATACTCACCTTGCGCGAAAAGGTTAAATCTCACCTTGAGTTTTGCCGGCACTGTAGAGTCAACAATGGTTGCCGTTCCTTTGATGTCACTTGTGCTGCGATCTTCTTTGTAGCAAACGTTATAGACGCTTAAACTATTATCGGCTTGGACTTGGTATTCGGCAGTAGATGAAATGCAATTTCTTTGAAAAAACGTTGGGTATCTGGCAATCTCATACCATTTGCCTGAGTATTTATTTAGATCTATTTTATTAACCACTGTCGGATCAGAAGTGTCTGCGTGAGATTTTTCAAAAAATGAGCAAGAAGTCAAAAAGGTAATTATAAGTAATAGAGATTTCATTAGTTCGTTCCTTGTTAGGTTTAGAAGTAGTCATAATAGAAACTATTCAGGGCCACAATTCAAATAGCATATTTGACCACCTCTTAGATAGATCTTTTAAAAATTACTTTTAATTTTTTTTCAGGGTTAGTAGCTTATCTTAATTGCATAAGCTATGTTGTATGAAATGGCCTCGGAAATAGATTGGTGTTCAATGGTGGGACTAACTGTCTGAAATCATTTAAAAATAGTCTCGAGTAGATATCGAACTTTTGGGCATTAAAGTCCTACTTTTTTTGCTTCATTCCTTTGTGCATAGCTTTTCCCATTTCCATTCCGGGACAAGATCCACCCATCATCGATTTGCACTCTTTATGAAGCGTATCGTGACACTGCATGAAATCCTGATCTGAACGTAGACAAGTCGCCATCTGCGTATGCGCAGCAGCTCAAGCCGGTAAAGTGAAGTTCGTAAGAGTAATTGTTACTAAAAGCATAATTGTTTTCATGGGTTCTCCTGGGTTAAGATTTTGGGTGAGGTGTTGATGATGAATTGATTTTACAAGTGCTGATTCCAAGCATCGTGTACAGCGGACACCAACCACTTAGGCCAGTCGCAACTGGAATAATGCCCAGCAAAAACCAAAGACTACTTGGTCCCCAAAGCGCAAGACTCATTAAAAAAAGTCCGACTGCGACTCTAATGCCTCTTTCTATGGGGTGAATATTCGTTTTCATAATTCTCCTTTTTGGAATTGGGCGCTACCGACGCCAATATTTTCTGAATTCAATTGAACGATGTAATGGATGGGAAAAGATTTTGATAACATGGCGCTAACGCTGCAGTACTTCGTTTGCGAAAGCGTTATCGCTTCGAGCACTTTTTCCTTTTCGAGAGCGCCCTCAATTTTGAAGACGAGTTGAACTTCTTTAAACACAATTGGATGCGCGCCTTCGGTTAATGAGGCCTCAGCCTCGATTTCGAATTTCGATAACGCTTGGTGGTACTTATTCTTTAACAGAGCTACAACGTCCATTCCGGTGCACCCACAAATCGCCGCTACTAGCATTTGCTTAGGAGTTATTGCAGTATCCTCGCCAATCGGCGGTTTCGCGTCCATAGGGAAACAGTGGCTATCGACATCTGCGATGAAACGCATTTTCTCGGACCACACTGATTTTAATTTCATTCTTTATGGTCCTAAGCCGGTAAAAATTAGAAAGCCAATTCAGTCATAGCTGCAAAAATCAACCCCTCGTGGAATAGGACTTAGCCGAATTGGCGCGCCTACGGGGTGGAAGAATCCCGAATACGTCCCATTTGGGCGAACATTCTCCCCCTAGATTGATCTTAATCCTTGCAGCAATCGGCGCAACCCTTGCTTCGAGATAGCACTTTATTGGAGGACGTTATGAATAATACCTGGCTATCAATTTTACCTCCGATAATAACCATCGTTGTTGCGATTTGGTCAAAAAAGATTCTGCCTTCGCTTTTGCTGGGGTTGGTGGTTGGTAGCTACCTCCTGAACCCTTCTATTATAGGCGGCTTGGAAACCGCCATAGAGAATATAATAAAAATCTTATCTGACAAAGATAATTTGCAAGTGCTGCTGTTTCTGTATTTGTTCAGCGGATTAATTGCTCTCGTTAGAAATGCGGGTGGGATAACTGCCTTTTCAACTTGGGTAAGCAAATACGTTAAAAGCGAAAAAGGAGTAATTTTCACTTTATGGGCATTGATTCCGGTTACTTTTATTGACTGCGCCTTTAGGATTATTGGTTCAGGTTCAATAATTAGAAATATTGCCGGAAAAAATAAGGTCTCGAAGGATCGTATTGCTTTTATGATTAATAATACGGCCAGTCCGGTTATTGAGCTTATTCCTATTGCTACAACTTTTGTTGGCTTCAATATTGCCAATATCAATCAGGGTTTGAAAGCTGCAGGAGTACTTGATAAAAAATCCGCTTACAGCGTTTTGCTGCACGCAATTCCATTTGAATTTTTTAGTATCGTAGTTCTGATCATTACTTTTTTTTCAATCTATTTCCAGTGGAAGAAGCCTTCTGTTGAAAAAGGAATGCAGCATACTTCCAAGAAGCCAATTGGGGAAATGAACATGGCTATGACGATGGATGACAGCAAGCCAGAAATAAAGCCACGAATAATTAACTTGGCAATTCCGATGTTAACCGTAATCTTCTTCAGCTTCTTTTTTTTCTGGTATTTTGGAAAAACCAAAGACGGAACAAATGCAATACTTTCGGAAATTATTACTGCAACCGATCCAAATAAAGCTATGTTAATGGCTTTGTTTGCGTCCATCATTATAACCGGCTTTGTTTATTCTTTCCAAAAGTACTCTTTAAAGAAAATGACGGCTGATATTATTTCAGGAGGAAATGAACTCATGAATATATTAGCAATTCTTGTGGTAGCATGGTCTTTGGGTGCTGTTTCACAGGAGTTAAATTTAAGTAGTTTCATTCAGCAGCAGATAGGAAACTCGCTGCCGGTATGGAGTATCCCTGCATCTCTTTTTATTATATCCTCGGTAGTCACTTACTTTATTGGCGAAGGCTGGGCTGCGGCCTCTTTAATTATGCCATTCGCAATTTCCATTGCCGTAACTTCAGGGTCAGCAATTCCAATTTGTGTTGCTGCTGTCATTACGGGAGGAACATTTGGCGATGTTACTTCACCTGTCGCCGGAATGACTAATATGGCATCTAATGAAGCTGGCGCAGATCATATGCAGTATTTAAAATATGCCAGCCCATATAATTTCACTGCGTTTGCATTAGCGGCGTTACTCTTTTTAATTTTTGGCTATATTGGTTAGTGTGGTTTGTTTCTAATTTCTGACCAAAGAAAGCAATTGGCGTTCCCAACTCGACGAATTTAGAACTTCTTTGGGCGAAGTGAGGCCGGTGAAGTTGTTGAAATGATTAGGGTATGGGCCCAAGCGGGTATCTTTTTTGAATTGAAGGTCATGTAAGTGTGTCCTGTCGAGTTAGCGACAACTCCACTATTCAGCGAGGATGCTGCTTCAATCGGGCAATTCTATCATCAAGATCAGGATGGGTAGCGAAAAGCTTTTTAAAACCTTCCGGCTTGCTTGAGATTTTAAGTGAAGCAATCGCTTGCTGGTGCTCTGTTTCGGTCAAGTTTCTGTTTGCTTTTAACCTTTCAAGGGCTGCAATCATATTGGCTTTGCTTGATAGGGAGGCGCCTCCGGCATCAGCACGATATTCGCGTTTTCTTGAGAAAGAAGAGACAACAATCATACCTAGCACACCCAATAAAATTTCGAGAACAATAACAACTGCAAATTGTAACATCGGGCGTTTTTCTTCATCGACGAACTGGCTTGCGAAGAATCCAGTTACTCTTGCCAAGAACATGACAAAGGCATTCACGACTCCTTGGATAAGTGTCATTGTAACCATATCGCCATTGGATATGTGGGCGACTTCGTGCGCTAGCACTCCATCAACTTCATTTTGACTCATGTTGCGCAAAAGTCCAGTAGAGACAGCCACAAGCGATCTATTTTTTGTTGGCCCTGTGGCGAATGCATTTATTTCATCTGCCTCATAATAGCCAACCTCGGGCATTTTATCTAGACCAGCGTTTCGGGCAAATCCATGAACACGTCTAACTAGGTTTTGCATTTCTAGTGGTGCATTCAGAGGATCAATTAGCTTCACCCCCATTATCCATTTGGCCATTACGCGCGATAATGTAAGCGAGATCAAAGCACCACCAAAACCCCAAAGAACGCAAAAAATAATTAAAGTTTGATAGCTGATTCCTTTAGAATTTAAATAAGGCTGAATTCCTAGCGCAGAAAATATCACTGACATTGTGGCGATAATCAGAACGTTCACGCTTACAAAAAGGAATATTCTTTTTGCGATTTTCATAAAAGACTCCCTTTGTTTATTTTTACGGATAAAAAACCATTTTTAACACCTTTTTTGTTTCTCTTCATGTCTGCCAAAATTGAAATAGCTATTGAAGATCCAATTAAAACTGCAATGATGCCCAGCGACCAACTAATCGGAAATTTTCCTCCGAAGGCCTCATTCAGGTAGACCATCTTGCTGCCAACAAATACGAGGACCGAAGCCAAGCCATATTTTATGTAAATAAATTTATCCATCACTCCGGCTAACATAAAATACATTGAACGCAAGCCCAGCATTGCAAATATATTTGATGTAAATACAATTAAGGGCTCTTTAGTTATTGCAAAAATTGCAGGAACTGAATCTACTGCAAAAATGATGTCTGTTAGCTCTAAAAATACCAAAGCTAAGAACAATGGAGTTACATGTATCAATCCATTAATTTTATGAAAGAATTTTTGCCCTTCAATTTTTGGGTGCACACGGAAGATCTTTTTGAGCCCACGAACAATAGTGCTTGCATCAAGGTTTTTTTGTTCCGTGCCAGCGAAGAACATTTTGAACCCCGTAGCGATCAGTAACGCGCCAAAGAAGATAATAACCCATTCATACTGCATAAGAATAGAGCCCATGCTGATAAAAATGGCCCTGAATACTAAGGCCCCAAGAATTCCCCAAAATAGAACCCGATGTTGATACATCTTCGGTATTGCAAAATAACTAAATACCACTGCGAAAATAAAGATATTATCAATAGCTAAGGATTTTTCTATAACAAAGCCTGTTAAAAACTCAAGAGCCGTCGTTTTTGCCTGTGTGTCAGGGTTAAAACCGGCAATCGAAAGGTATTTTTCATCAGTAGTGAATCGCCAATGGGCATACAAATAGAAAAGATAGTTAAAAACTAATGCGAGACTAATCCAGACGGCCGTCCAAATAGAAGACTCTTTCACTGAGACTTCGTGAGCTTTTCTGTGAAATACCCCAAGGTCCAGCGCAAGCAAAGCCAAGACAAACACAGTAAAGCCTGTGTAAAACAACCAATAGTCAGCAAATGGAAAAAGTATCATATATTTAAAGTCTCCCTCGTGTGTTGAATTCATTATCGGTTAATTTTAAACATCGTTCAAATCGATAAATATGTTGTTTTGTATGTTTTTATGTGATGCTATTTATTTGCAGGAGTAACCTATGAGCCCATGGATTAATTACCATCATCTTTTTTATTTTAAAACCATTGCCGAAGAAGGCACGGTTTCGAAAGCGGCAGAAAAATTACGTATTGGTCAACCCACGCTCAGCGCCCAACTCAAACAATTTGAGGACACAATCGGTGTTCAGCTCTTTGAGCGACAACATAAAAAACTGATTCTTACAGAACAAGGAAAGGTTGCGCTAGAATACTCTAAGAACATTTTTAAAATGGGTTCTGAAATGTATGAAGTTCTGCATGACAGATTAAGACCTCTGCGTCCATCTTTGCACATTGGATCCCTTGATAGCATTCCAAAACAAATTGTACTTCAATTGGTCAAGCATGCATTTAAAATTTCCCCCTGTCAGGTTACGATATCGGAAGGCAGCTCTGATCATCTGCTTCGAGAGTTGTCGACCCATAGAATGGACATTATGATTAGTAATTTTCTGCCAACAGGAACTGATTCTAAAGGTCTATTTCCAAAAGCGATCACCAGAAAAAATGTTGCCTTTTATGCTCATCCAAAGTTTAAAAAATTGCGAAAAGGCTTTCCGGATTCTCTTTCTGGTCAGCCGCTCATTTTACCGACATATGACAGCAAGTTACGATACGACATAGACCACTGGGCGAAGGTTCATAAGATTGAGCTTAACGTTATTGTTGAGGGCCAAGATATTTCGACAAAGAAACTAATGGCCATTGAAGGCCTTGGTCTGCTTTCAACCGCAACACATACAGTAACCAGACAAATATTAGCTGGAGAGCTGTTGGAAATCGGGCAAGTTCAGGGTGTTCATGAAGAACTGTTTCTCATAACGGCACAAAGAAAAATAGCTAATTCAATTGCCGCTAAACTAATGACTAATTTCAATATATAGTTTTAACAGATACAAAAGATATTATTTATCTATTTTAGTAATTCATAGAAAATCCGTAAAGTAGTATGTGTTGGGAACTCTCTCTCAACCAAACTTTACGGAGGACGTATGTTAGCTTCAAGAATGAGTGTACTTAAGCCCTTAATTGAGTCAAACAAAGGGCAGCACCTAACTGCCTATCTTACAAACGACCATAATATTTTTCAATTAAGACAACAACTTCGCCAAACCATAGAAACTGCTTACGCGTATTTGGCTCCAGTGATGCATCCAGATGCCTTGGTGCGGTTTCTTGCCCCAATTAATAATGCGATCGAGGATGTTAGCTTACTGAAGAACTTAGAAGGCAATGTTGGAATTTTTAGAAATGAAAACTCATTTAGAATTCTCAGTCTGCCTGTGCCTGTTGAACAAATTTGCGTGATTGCAACAAGCTTTCAT
>JAYVIY010000409.1:0-2549 GCA_043769795.1 Pseudobdellovibrio sp.
GGCGGAATAGCCATTTCTCCTCCAAATGACGGATCATAAGGCACACCCGTATTCATGTTACTATCGTAAACCGGTGGCGGCGGTAATTCTTCGAAGCCCTCATAGGGTGCCGGCGCCGCAGGGAAATCAGGTGGCGGTGGCGGCGGAACAAAATCGTTAATTGGAGGCGGTGCCGCGGTATTCTGAAAGCCTTGCCCACCTGAGCTTCCGGGCTTTCCTACTGAAGATATCCATTTATTTTTACGTTTCTTTCTGACATCAAATCGAGGGCGATCAATAAATATCTGTAATTCTTCAGCCTCTAAATGCGCCAGAAACTGAGGCTGCTGGGCGCGAATCTTATTGCGTGTTCTCACCAAAGCGTCTCTACTTTTCTCGTAGTTTTTCTGAACAGCCGCTTTTTCTGCTAGGTCTTTTTTATACGCTTCGCTTCTTTCATCTAAAGCCACTGGACTCTTTTGTTTTTTGTACTCGCGTAGTCCTCTTTCGCGAATGAGATCCCATTTTTCCTGCTCCTCTAAAAACTCTCCCAAACCCTTCTCTCGCTCATTTTCAAAAATCCGATTATTAGCGGCTTCTTTAGGAAAACTTTTAAGACGCTCGACATTGTGGTTTGCTTCAATTTTCAGCGTATCTGTTACTACGTCGAACTCAGCTTCGATAACTTCGCTGTCTGCATCAGTCGAGGCTTCGCTGACTGCGTCCTCGGCATAGACAGAGAAAGCGGTAAAAAAAAGAATAAGAAAAAACTTTGTCAGTGACACCATCCAATTGTACTCGAAGACGATATTTGACTACTTATTTTTTTTCATAAAACGTTTCAAATCTCGACCTTTGTCTTTACTCATGCCTCATTATAAGCTAGCCTCCTGAGCCAACAGAGAGATAACAATGGAAATACTACAAAATATTCTTACATTTTTTTCGCAGACACTGATTATAGTCCTGGCCATCATCGCCGTGCTCATCACGGTAGCGACTCTGATCGCTAAGGCTAAATCACCAAAGGCATTTGAAATTGAACTCTTAGACGAAAAATATAAAGAGCATACTCGAGCACTTAAATCGGTCCTTTTTAGTGACGCCGAATTCAAAACCGAAAAAAAACGTCTTAAAAAAGAAGAAAAAGAAACTTCAAAATCCACTTCAATCTCCACTCCGAAAGTATTTGTCATCAATTTTTTAAAGGGTGATATCAAAGCTTCGGCTTCTGAGAATTTACGCGAAGAAATTTCAACAATTTTAAGTGTGGCAACTCCCCAAGATGAAGTTGTTGTTTGCGTTGAAAGCCCCGGCGGCCTCGTTCATAGTTATGGTTTTGCAGCAGCTCAACTTTTACGCGTCAGAAGTGCCAATATACCTCTCACCATTTGCGTTGACCAAGTGGCTGCAAGCGGAGGCTATCTTATGGCCTGCACTGCAAATAAAATTTTAGCTGCACCGTTTGCACTTGTGGGTTCTATCGGCGTCGTAGCTCAAGTTCCGAATTTTAGCCGACTTCTTAAAAAACACGATGTCGATTATAAAGAGTATACCGCAGGAGATTACAAACGGACTGTCAGTATTTTTGGTGAAATCACAGAAAAAGGCGAAGCGAAGTTTAAAGAGCAGCTCGAAATCACTCACCAGCTTTTCAAATCTTTTGTATCTTCGAACAGACCCAAATTGGATATTCAGAAAGTGGCCACCGGCGAATTCTGGTATGGAGAGCTGGCTTTGAATTTAGGTCTAGTTGATGAAATCAGTACTAGTGACGACTATTTACAGCTGAAAGCTAAAAATCATCGCGTGATCAAAATATCGTTTGAACACAAACCCACTTTGTCAGATAAAATTTCCGATGTGTTTTCAAAAGCTTTTAGTCTAACCTTGAGAAAAATAGCTGACGAAAATAAAATTATTAAAAACGTCTAACGCAGCCTGTTATTCTTTATTTTTACCCGCTGTTCTTGTACTAATTGCATCTGAGTAATTTACCCGAAGGAGCTTTAAAGTTGAAACCAGTCGTCGAAGTTAAAAACCTTGAAACAACTTTCTTTCTAAAGAGTGGTCCTTTTCGAGCGGTAAATAGAATTTCTTACGAAATCAACAAAGGGGAAACTTTAGGCATCGTTGGAGAATCCGGTTGTGGCAAATCAGTGACCTCTTTTTCCTTAATGCGTTTAATTGAAAATCCCGGAAAAGTTACTCACGGTGAATTTAATCTGAATGATCAAAATATTTTGTCGTTATCTCAACACCAGATGGAGAGCGTTCGCGGCGGCAAAATGGCCATGATTTTTCAGGAACCAATGACTGCTTTGAATCCGGTATTAACTATCGGTTATCAGATGGATGAGCAGATTCAAAAACATTTAAAATATTCTAAAAAGGACTCGCGGGACCGCGCTATAGAAATGCTTGAATTGGTCGGAATTCCTTCAGCAAAAGAACGCTATGAAGCCTATCCCCATCACTTGTCCGGCGGAATGCGACAAAGAGCTATGATTGCCATGGCCCTTTCCTGCAACCCCCAATTTCTGATTGCGGATGAACCCACAACCGCACTT
>JAYVIY010000410.1:0-2542 GCA_043769795.1 Pseudobdellovibrio sp.
GTTGAACTGAATTCCGGCGTCAGGATAAAAGTTTCTAAGTACCCTTCGATTAAAATTTCTTTTTTTGATGAAACCCGAAACGCCCCTTGGTCAAGCGAGCGAGAAGTGACCACATAGCGTGAAGCTTTGGTCGCCGGCGGGAAAACAAAAGAAATTTGCCCTCTGTTATCTGACCTGTATGTTTTTTTAGAAAGTTCAACCGGCATGGCGCGAGTGTAGTTGTAAGAACCTTCAAACATCGACATCTGCTCGGCACGCAGTTGCAAATCGACCTCTGCATTCACGACGGGCTGTCCAGACGAATAGGTCAGTATAATTTTTCCCTTAACCGACTCTCCGACTTTGTAGGCCGGCTTATCAAAAACGATTCTTGAGTCAAAATGGGGTTTTGAATACCGGGCAACACGAAAAGCCGCAGAGTAAACCTCATTTGCAAAGTCTATCTTTAAAGTATAACCGCCGCTGATGGCCGAATCCGGTAATGTAAATTGCGCATCTCCGCCGTTAGCCCCGTCCCAATCCATATTTTTAGTCAGTAATGTAATACCCGTGGCATCAACAACTGAAATTGAAGCCGATTTACCGACCAAAGAACTCCAAATTTCTTTAGCGCCGGAGCGTTTCAATTCTCGGCCAAAAGCGCGAACATTAACCACATCACCCGGTTGATAAAGTGGGCGATCCGTAAAGGCAAATATTTTCGATTGTAAAACTTCTGAATCATAAAAAAAGTTTTCACTGACAGAAACGCCACCTTCTTGATCTTCCCCGATGGCAAAACTGCGCTCGGGAATTGACCGTTTAGCAATAAATATACCTTCAGAATTGGCAGTGCCTTTTTCAAGAATGCCCACTCCGTCGGTTAACATGATTTTACTGCCGGAAAATGTTGCGCCCGTTTCGCCGTTGACGGTCCAGACGAAGGCCTGTTGGTTTGAAACTTTTGTGACCAACAAAGAGTTACTTACAAAAACAAGAGTGGTCGCGCGGTACGTGCCGACCATGGCCTCCACCAAATAAAGACCCGGCTTGCGCTTACCTAAAGGTAAAATCACATTGCCTTCTCGGGTTTGAATAAAATTACTTGAACTGCCCTCAATCTTCGTATCTTTTGGCGGCTCATTGAGTTTTGCATTCCAGATCGGATAGCGAAATGAATCGACTAACTCGTAGCCTTTAAGCGGTGCAAATTGAATTTCATTTTTAAATTGGCTTTTATAAGTATGGGCCGGGGTCTGTTGAAGTTCTGGAACTTCTTTTACCGCCGACGCACGGACTTCAGGTGAAAATATTCTTTGCCAAGCCAAGCGAGATTTTTTATACCAGCTGTCCCATAGATAAGTTAATACGTTTGAAAGTCCTTCACCGGATTCATTGGCTTTTACATTGGGGCGGTGCAAATTTTTTTGTAAAGCCAAAAATTCAAGTGGCTTCGGAATACGATACAAGCGAACATCCACGCCGCCGTAGGTTTTAAGTGATGAAGTGTTTCCGCCACTTTCAAAACGAACCTCGATGTTTTGATTGGCCGAAAAAACTCCGTCGGACAATACATAAAACTCTCCGCCCGAATAAAGGGAAAATCCGCTAGGATCAATATCAAAGGCTAATGTAGAGTGCGAAATAAATAATAGTACGAATATCAGCCGAATTTGCTTCATAATACTTCCTGTTCAGTGCTTGCTATCTTTTGTAAGAAATTTAATCTGAAAAAACCGACAAAGTTCGGGTTTTCATCACGAGGTTGCCAACGTGAATCAGAAAAATTCATCAACTCGTTTAAAGAAACAGCCCTAAGGCCCTGATCTGTTGTTTTTTCTTTCTTATTTGGACGATGGCCATTGTGGTAAACAATTCGCTTTCCGGTCCAGATCATAATGTGTTGATCGTCACCTTGATCAAAAAACAAAAGATCTCCGGGCTCGATTCTTTCAATCGTTTTACCGATATATTTCGCATTACTTTGAACCAGCGGCAAGGCGCGCACAAAGGCTGATTTTTGGTTGTTGTTAATTTTCCAAAGTTTAAAACTTTGTTTTTCTTCTTTACTTAAATTAACTTCGTTCGGCAGAGGTTTACCCATAAAACCATTGGCTTTACGCCAAGCCACGTTGTGTTCGCGCAAAGATTCACTAACGGCAAATCTCAAAAGCCCCGCGCAATCGCGGTGCTGCCAGCGAGGGTTGGCTCCGCGACTGACTTGATCTTCAACCTCCATTACAATCCATGAGCGCAAGGATTTTACCTGTTGCTGATTCAATTCTTGAATCGCTGCAAAACTTTGAAGCCCAGTGAGTACTAAGCCGAGAAAGAACATACTACTTCGCTTCATGAGTGACCCATTCGAGCTTTTTCCATGTAAGCCCGGCCTCTGCCATTGGCCCACTGTCATTCGACCCAAGCGAGGCCGTCTGTTGTGGCCGTTTGGCAAATTTATCAAAGTTAGGAAATAGATTTTTTGAAACCGACTCGCGAAAAATAGCTTCTTGCGCTGCCGGCAAACTATCTAAAATACTGCTTTTGCCTAACTTCGAAAATGAAT
>JAYVIY010000411.1:0-2538 GCA_043769795.1 Pseudobdellovibrio sp.
TCAAAAATGTTCATTTGTACAATTCTATTAGTTAATAAAACAACTACAACTTGTTTTTGATTATATCAGAGGAATAATTGCTTAAAATAATTGATATCAATTTAATGCGAACGGTTTCCTATTATCAAGCGGATACTATTAAGGCTTTTTTTACTTCGGCCATGTCGATGCCACTGAAAACGCTAACATCTTCCAAAACCACAGAATTTTATCTGAAAAATATCAATATAGAAATTGGCAGAAACGAACGTGTAGCCCTTTTGGGTAAAAATGGCTGCGGTAAAAGTACACTTTGCCGACTTATAGCAGGCCAAATATTTCCGTCTTCCGGTGTTATAGAAAATTCTTTTGAAGTCAGTCTTTTTTCGCAGATCGAACATTCATTCTATAAAGAACTTTCCGGACATGAAAATCTGAAATTTTTCATCAGTTTTATCTACCACCAACTCTCAACATCAGAGCAAGCTGCGCTTCTGACTGAAGCTATCGAGTTTTCCGAACTCGGCAGCGGGGCTCATCGCCTGGTTGAAACCTATAGCGCGGGAATGATCAGTCGACTGGCGCTCAGCCTAATTCTGGCAAAAAAACATGATTTTCTGATTCTTGATGAAATTCATTCACATGCAGATATCGGATTCAGAAGAAAAGTCAGTGATAAGCTTCAGCGAGTAATAAAGAATTCGAATTCCGCCATTGTTGTCTCGCACTATCCCGATGAGATACTGGAGGTTTGCCAGAGGGGAATTGTTATTGACGAGGGTAAAATTATTTTCGATGGCAATATTGGAAAAGCAATCGGTTGTTACAGGCTGATGAATTCAGAGGCCCATGCCTAAAACCATTAATGAACTCTTGGCTCTAGTTAGAATTAATCTCAAGGTCAGGTACCGGCAGACAGCGGTTGGTTTTTTATGGGTTATTTTAAATCCGATAATACTGTTTGCGGCGCAGGCGATAATATTCGCTCGCATTCTGACTCGCTCAGACTCTTCCTATTATTATTATTTATTATCTGGTTTACTTCCTTGGTTTTATTTAAGTCAGACCTCGCAAATGGGCTGCAACTACATCAGAGCAAACTCAGGTTTGGTAAAAAATCTCAACATTCATCCTTTTAAACTCATCGCGGGCCTTGCAATAGAAAATTTCATTAACTTCCTTACAGCTTCGTTGATCATCTATCTGTATCTATTTCTAAGATACGGTGGCGAAGTTACATCGCTATTTACATTTCTCGCAGCGGGCTCTTTTCTATCGATTCTGGTTTGCTTAATTACATTTATTGCAGCCATGCTTAATGTTGTTTATCGCGATACGAATTATATCCTTCATTTTGTTTTTACAGTTCTGTACTTCATGACACCTACTTTTTTTTATGCTGAACACTTGCCTGCTGAATTTGCGCAGCTTTTAAAAATTAATCCGTTTTACTGGGTTATCAGCCTTTTCAGAGTTAAGGACCTTTCTGCGCCTTCCCTCGAAATTCTTGCCGCTAACCTGATCTTTATGCTGGTGGCTGCCGCTTTAAGTTTCTGGATATGGAAAAAGCTCAGAAACAAGATCTATCTGAAACTATGACTTTCAAAAACACCTCATTTCTTTTTACTTTTTTTCTAGTTATGGCCACGGCGCTGTTTTTGTTATCCGATCGAGCCGCAAAGGATTGTTTGATAATCCAGAATTCAAAGTATTTCGACTCGGGCTTATCCGAATATGTAAATAATAAATCGATTGTGCTCCGGAAGGATAAAATATCTGAAATTCTGGATAATGAAAAATCACTGCAAATCGACATGCTGAAAAATACGTGTAACTCGGTTGATCTTTCCGGAAATTATTTGCTTCCTGGCCTGGTCGACGCGCACACACATTTGCTGGCGCTGGATGCTCGACGGGTTACGGGCTGGAAAGAGGCCCTTGAAAGATCTGCGGCTCGGCCGAATAT
The DNA here is from genome assembly GCA_043769795.1 of Pseudobdellovibrio sp. Lineage (GTDB taxonomy): Bacteria > Bdellovibrionota > Bdellovibrionia > Bdellovibrionales > Bdellovibrionaceae > Pseudobdellovibrio. The sequence continues at coordinate 1,946 of JAYVIY010000411.1, forward strand.
GACTCGCCTTTTTATTGGCGAAAAAAATGCCCGGAGTATGCTCCTGGCTGGTTTTACGACGGTTCGTGATCTTGGTAACTCGGGACACTTCCTGGATTTTGAAATGAGAAACCGAGCGCAGCATGCTCCCGAATTTTTTCCGGACATCATTATAAGTGGTCCGGGCATAGCCGTGGCACCAACCCAGATAGATCTTAGATTCAATTCACTTGAGTATCGCGTTATAAATGAGGCTTCAGAAATTGACAAACTTTTGGTCGAATACCAAAAAAAGAATGTGCCCTGGATTAAACTCTATGCTGACAATTCAAATCACTCCGTTGGCATCGGGAAGATGCTTTTGCGTCGTTTGACTGAACGCGCACATGAAATGAAAATGAAAGTCGCTGTGCACGCGCTTTATAAAGAAAGTGCTGAAAATGCACTGGATTCAGAGCCTGACAGCATAGAGCATTTTGAAGAAATACCCGACGGTGTTGTATTACAGAAGTCAAAGCCCATGCCATTTGTCATCACCACGGATTTCACTTTAGAAGCCTGTGAGCGAATTCCACTCGAAACGAACTGTGTAGCTAAGCTCAGCTTGTTGCAAG
>JAYVIY010000412.1:0-16772 GCA_043769795.1 Pseudobdellovibrio sp.
AGTGGATTCGACTTCTTATGGTGCGGGGCTCGGGCACGGCTACTACTCGTCGAGGGCTGTGCTCACCGACGTTGCGCAACTCATGATGGGAATTGAAGCTGAAAAAAGATTATTTATCCGGCGAAGCGAACCCAATAGTACTGAAGATTTTTATTTGCGACCGTAATTAAACACCGTCGAAGAATTTTCACATCGTCAACAGAGTGAGCAAATCTTCATGCTTGAATAGCGTTTCATTTTGTTACGACATTCAAATCAAAACCACCCTGTTTTAAAAGAGTTTTTATATTCTATCTGACCGATTGGCTATCAAATTGCTACATGTTTCATATGGGGATAATCAAAATGAAAAAAGTGGGGCGCTTTTTTTCGTTCGTAATCAATTTAACTTCACTCACAATTATTTCTATATTCACGCAAAGTTGCGGAGCACCTCGTGCAGAACCTACAGGCTCATACGCTTCCGCTTCAGTCGGCACGCGACCACCCTATGCAGCTAATCAGGTTCTGTTGAATGCGGCCTCTTCACGCCAGATCAATATCAGCTGGGCCGATAATTCATCTGATGAAACCGGTTTTAAAATCGAACGCGCCCTTTCAAATGCAGGCCCCGCCATGCTTGGTACCAGTCCCGGAACTTTTGCAGCCGTTGCCACCGTTCAAGCCAATACGACTACCTTTTCAGATACCACTGTGGTGGCCGGAACTTATTACTATTACCGAATTTACGCCGTGAACTTAATCGGAAGTTCGGCTCCAACAATTGTTGCTAATATTCAAACCCCAGCCGCCGCCGTCGTAGCCCCGACAGCGCCCTCAGGCCTAAGCGCTGTAGCCGCAGCCGCTACAATCATAAATGTATCTTGGTTAGACAACTCAGTTAATGAAACATCGTTCAGCCTTGAGCGCTCTAGCGACAACGGCGCAAACTTTACATTGATTGCATCAATTACCGCCAACACTTCAAGCTATCAAGACATCAATTTACTCGAACAGAAAGCTTATATCTACCGCGTGAAAGCCCTTAACGACGCCGGCGCTTCGGCAAGCACCGCGAATGTAACAGCCACAACTTTGGCAGCCGGCAATACCGCAAGCTATGCCTATCTAAATACGAATATTTTTGTTCCGAACTGTGTGAAGTGCCATGGTTCAGGAACTATGGCCGCAGGGGTAAACCTTAGCACTTATAATGGCGTGCGCGCGGCACTTGTTGCTGGAGCCGCGAATAGTAGTAAAATATATACTGAAGTGAATACAGGCAAAATGCCGCCTGCTGGTCCGTTATCTGCTTTGCAGATAACGGCGATTAGGAATTGGATTGATGCTGGGGCGTTGAATAATTAGCAATTTGGCTAAACAATTAAGACAAAGACATACTTTTTTATGAATCAACAACCAGATTTCCGCTGGCATGTGGGGTGGCTCAATTAACTAAAAAATTCTAGTTTGTGGATGTTATCGTTATTCTGACCGTGTCAGTATATTCGCCAGATGGTTGATTTGAAACATTACCAATTTTTACACCAAGAGGAGTAGAAGTTGTCGCAACCGGTGAGTTTACCCGAACTAAAAAATTTGAAGTTTCCGATGGTTCTAACGCAACTGAACTGAGTGTATAGTAATTACTTCCTAATTTAATTTGGTAATCGACGTACTTTAATGAATTTATCGGCAATTTTTGCCATTGTAGTTTTCCTGGATTAACGGCATTTAAGGACACAAAACTTATTTTATATTTTGTATTATATTTTATTAATAAATTAATAAATTTTTCGTCGTTAGTCTTCATGTTTATGAAATCCATTTTATAATCATGTACTCCGCTTGCGAAGTTCGTACTAGTAGGTGATAAAGCAACATCCACCATTGGCTCTTGATCGTTTATATGAAAGCATATTTTAAGTACTCCAGTTCTATCGTCAGCTTTATTTGTGCTTGTGTTTGTAAGGCTCATACTAAAATCGCCACAGTAATCTCCCGCAACTAATGCAGGTATAACAGCAAGTGCTGCGGGATCTATATAAGTAGAATAACTTAATGGATTATTATTGCTAGGAAGACCACCAGTAATTTGTGAATTTGATAGAAGTTCAGATAGATTAGATTTAAAAAATTTGATATGGATACGCTTTGTGTCGTTATTTGTTGGTATCCCACCATAATATAAATACTTTGTGTTCTGTCCGCTATTATCGTTATTACCAATAAAAAAAGAAAAATTGGAATTTACAGCACATGTTCCTTTTGATGCAGTAACATTTAAGGCGGAGTAGTTTACTGAAACATTCGCAGTCGAGGTGACTCCGGTCCCAGACCAGTCTAACATACAATTACCATTTGCAGAAAATGATTTCTGAATAAATCCCAAAAAAATAAATAAAAATAAAAAACTATTTTTATAAATTACAGAACTCATGTTCCCGCCTTTTTCTCTATCTTTATGGTTCCCATTTCGTATTCTGAAGAATCTGTATCTTCAGCCTCGCCGGATTCTTTTGCTTTAATGGTCTCAGCAGACTCTATTAACTCAAAGCTAATAGTTTCTATCTTAGTGTTAGAAAGCTCAATCCTATACTTACCATAGGATAAGCCATCAATTAAAAAATTTCCAGTCTCGTCAGTAAAAAAGTTATTTGAGAATACTTTTCCGTCCTCAGTTAATATTTTACCATAGGCATATTTTACCTGCTCTAAGTCTGCTGAAGCCAGTCTGCCGCGCACCAGTAATGTTTTATTCACTTTTAAAGGCACAAATAGTCCAGACCGATACTTGGTTGTTAATATATAGGCTTCGCGGTCTAGGTGATTACTTGCACCCAAACCGGTAGAGTCTAGTTTTAATGGCCGGTCTGCATATGACCCCAGATTTGAAAATACAAAATTTTCGTTATTCTTAAGTAGCAAATTGTCTTTTTCAGAACCATTTGGCACTACTATGTACTGACCTTTTTTCATACCTTCGGTTGAAATAAGCGCAAATGAATCTGTTATTGGATTTGAAAAACTAACGCCTTCAGTTGTCCACGCTAGAGCTGTACCAAACCCAAATTGCCCAGATGTGTACATAGTTGAACTAGAACTTAAAGCTGTAGCTCCCAACCGAGCCACATATTTTGCCGCGTTATAATTTGCAGATACATCAAGATTTTGAGAATCGTTTGTATTCGATTTAGGTTGTTGTCTTGAGGCGTACATATTTAAAGTAACATCATTAAAATTTGAATTACTATTTCTATCAACACGTACAGACGAATTATTATCAACAGTACTATGGGTAAAGGCTGCATGAGCTTTACCTTCAGGTTCTGTCCAATTCAAAGTTAATAGAATTTGATCGGTATTTCCTAAATAACTTTCTTGCTGGGACCAATTATATGATAAATCCATACGCCAATTAGAAAATAATCGGCTTTGGTAATACAATCTTCGAATGAGATCATCAGATCCTAGATTTTGACCGACGATCCTTGTAAATCCTAAACTCATACTACTTCGTTCGGTTAATTGTTTTTGAAATGAAAAATCGTATTTTTCTGAAAATGTCGAAAGTGAGGCTGTTGTCGTAGAAATATTACTAAAATTTTTTGATCTTAACTCTGCACCACCAAATAATCTAAACTGATTTAAATAATTGGCATTTAAATCCGGTGAGCTGTACTGCCATCGGGCGGCATTTCCAGACAAAATATTACCATCATTAAACTGTGCCAAATCAAAGTAGTTTGTTCCAAATCTAGTTAATGTACCAACACCCAAACCAAATAAATTAGTTGAAAGATAACTTTGATGATTAATAAATATAGTTTCTTCATCAGTCAGACCATATTTATGATAAAATGAGCTGAAATTATCATTATAATATTTTTTTTCATTGCCTACAAAGTATGATGGCTTACCTAATTGATAAGCGAAATCACTAACGCCTTTAGCAAGTATTTGATCGTCATATAATAGATTTACTTCAAACTCCTCTACCCCACCAAAATCATCATGAATAATAATTTTTACTTTGTTTTGTCCATATAGCAAAGGCAACTCTTTTAAATTATAGGGGCCTGGCCCAACTCGTGATCTAACAACTAGATTGTTATTAATAAAAACTTCGAGTAAAGAATTATTTTTAATCTGAATTAAAGTAGATCGTTTATTAATAGAGTCCTTATTTTGATTGATTCCAAATTGTTTTTTAATCTGTAGTCCGTTTGCTCCGAGCGAAGTTTGAAAACTTTGCACTTCACTATTAAAATCACCTAGTCGTAGTCTGATTTTTTGATTTTCAAAATCATGTACAATTGAAGTATCTCTTCGCTTGATCGGTCCACCTTCATCAAATTCAATATAATTTGCAGTGGACTCTAATGTAAAATATTTTAAATTTTGTACAAGCTCAAGTTGGGCATTTATTGGATCCTTTTGACTTATATCCAAAACAGGAGAGGTTTGAGTGCTATATCTTAGCAAACCTCTTAAATTCAGATAGCCAGAATAATACTTTTCATACAATGATAAACCCGTTTTATTTCCAAGTATTAAAACCGGAAAATCTTTAACAGATCGCATTTCAAGGGGTATTGTCAGAATTAGTTTTAATTCTATATCATTATAGGATGTACCAATACCAACGCGATTCAGATTTTCAAACGATAAGATTGATTCAGCTTCAATTAGATTAGAAATTCTGATGATTTTATCGGCTTGTATATAGGGGCTTAGCATTTCAATTAATTCAGAGCCCTTCATACTTTCTGCTTTACCTAATTTATTTATACTTAAAGTAAGGTATCCAACATTTACCCCATCGATAAAAGTGCTTATAGGTACCACTTCAGCAAAAGAAGCTTCAACAGCCCCAATCATCAAAATAAAGAAAATAAGAATTTTAGAAGATTTCAGCATTTAATTATTTTTCTTCCAGAATTTCAATCTTAGGAGGTGCTTTATTAATATCAAAATTAAGCTGACTTTTTACTTTAAAGGTACGTCGGGTTCCGGAAAGTATATTCTCACCTTCCCATTTATTAACAAATTTAGAGTCTAGTTTTATTCTTTTACCATTGGTATCTTGTAATTCGATATCCACAAAATTAAGAAGCGTGTGCTTTTGACCCTTATTAATGATCTTAATTTTAATATTGTCTTTATCAACCTTGGTTATCGATTCGACTTCTATTTTTGGATAAAATTTTTCTGAAGTAACATAAGCCGAAGCAACATATTGATATAAAAATTTAATGCCGGTTTTTTGTGATTCTTCCTTAAATGAAACTGGCAATTGGGAGGCTACAATACGGTAGGCTCTTTCTTGATCTATATTTTGCGGGCCCGTATAAGTTACTCTAACAGCTCTTGAATCGCTTGCAGACAATGAAAGCTGATCCGGATATATTTTAAAATCCTTGCTCTCAACCATTGTTTCTTTGCCATTTTCATCTATTTGCCTAACAAATGCCTGAATTTTTACCCCGAGCTTTTCTTTACCATCATTGTCCACTCTAAATGTTTTTATAGCACCCGAGCCACTTGGTGCAAAATCTGCGACCATTGGTTCAAGACGAAAAGCAAATGCTTTAACAGAAAGGATTAATAAAAATGTGAATATTGTGCTGACTAAGTTGCGTTTCTTCATTGTTGTATCCCAGGTGTTTAATCTATTACTAATTTACAAACAATCGACCATCAAATCAAGGCGCTTCTACCCTAATATAACTCGAAGCCGTAACAACCGAAGGATTGTTAATTTTCACCCAATTTCTTACGAATGGGTGCTTTTGATTATTTGAATCAATTGATGCTATACTTCTATCTTTGGACTTGATCTCTGAAATAAATATTTTCAATTTAGAACCAAAATTTGGCTCGATAATTTGAGAAGCCGAACGGTCATTTTTTAAGGTAAAACCTCTATCTGGAACTGTTCCAGATATCATCAAGACATCAGCCAATGCCATATGATTTGTAATTACTAGACTTAGTAAGACTATTAAAATTGCTTTCAAAATTACTCCAATCTTTTAGATCTGGAATAATTATCGGATCAATTATGTAAATTCATTAATTTCTAAAGGGCAGTTTCTCAAAATGAAACAAAAAAAAAGGACCAGTAAAGTCCTTTTTTTTGTTTAAATTGTTGGCAGGGCTAGATTATGGATTAGCAACGATTGATATTGTGATTGTATCGCTATATGTACCTTGAGCAGCATTAGCGTTAGCAGCAAGTTCAACTACTTCAATTGATGAATCAACAGAAGTTAAACCAGACAAAGAGCTTACATTTTTAACTTCTACCGGCGTTCCAGATGAAGTTAAGGGCATAGATACTGCAGAACCTGAATTATATTTTATTTTATATGTTGAAATAACATTTGCAGCACTAAGACTGTTTTTTAATATCGATCCATTTACAGAACTCATTGTGATCTTATAACCAGCTGAGTTGTTTGAAGTTTCTGTTGCCTTACCAACATTTATTGCAGCAACTGAACCAGCTAAAATTGGTAGTGTTGTATTGTTTGGTGCATTTGCTGTAACAACTAGTGTGTTCAATGACTCAACCGTACCAGAAATCAGTAAAGTATCAAATCCACTTGTTGCGGCCATAACTGAGGCAGCCATAAGTCCCGTTGCGATAAATAATAACGTTTTCATAAATTCTCCTTGTTAGTTTCGTTTGTTTTTGGTTGTCAATTTAAAGTTGCACACAGGTAAACCTTTAGCAAAAGATATGCAACTTAAAAACGAATTGGTTCGTTTTGAGTATAATTTTTACCTCTAAAAAACGAGAAATGACGTATTAGGTTCATGGGTGGCCAAACTTTTTACACTTTCTAATGAAAATAATAATAAGACAAATACCAAAGTCTTGAAATTATGCTTTCCCTATCTATATGTTTATATTAGACCGACAGATACTTGCTCAACCAAAATTGTTGTTCTAGAATTTAGCCAATGTATAAAACAATACCCTCAATATTATTGGTCTTTTTATTGTCATTACCGGCCTTTAGCTATGTGATAAAAAAAGGCGACACCCTAAGATCTATCGTAAAAAACAACTACACCGGTTCGGTTGAAAGCGGAACTGCCCAGTTGCTTAAAAGCAACAAAAACATCAGAGACCCAAAAAATCTGATGCCCGGAATGATTATTAAGCTCGATAAACGGCTTTTAAAGGCCGGATTAAAAGACGATGTGATCGAAACCGAAGAAGATTCTATTGAAAATGAAGTAGATTACGATGCGGAATCTGAGGCCGAATCGGATTCCGCCCAGGGTCTGAACCCCTATATTGAGGTTGAGAAATACACCGAAAGTAAATCTTTAAAGGCCAATAGCCAAGACAAGGTCAATTTCTTTTTAAACTTCAGATTTAACAATATGGCCGCCAAAAACCGCACGAACTTTACAACTTTCAGTTTTAACACGAGCTCTGAAACCGACGTGGGTGTTGAATACGTCAAGAACTACTCCCCGACACTCAATTACTTTTTAGTTTTTGCGGTTAATGAATTTTCAATGGCCGAAGTTACAACCACTACCCCGAGTATTGATAAATCACGTAAAACTCAGGCAACGGCTTCGCTCGGCGGACGCTATCTCTATACAAAAGATAATTACATCGGATATGCTATTAACTACCTCCCCCACTACTACCTGACCGAAAGCACTCCTAGCAGCGTGATTCTCGAGCACATCCCCTCAACTTCGGTCACGCTTGATACAGAATTTCAGTTCTTCAACAACACCGAATTCGTATTAGGCCTTAACCTCGGAATTGAATACATCACCACGCCGATCAATGTCGGTAGCGGATCACCCAATGGTTTGGCCTTTAACTTTGGCTTACTCTACCAACAGGAATTTAAGAGCTTTGATAAATTACGGGTTAAGTTAAACTTCAATCAAACCAACATAGATACTGCTACTTATAATTTGGTTGATAACGCTCTTTCGATCAGCTTCTTATATTCTTTTCCATATTAAATTGATCGGCCTACGTGGCCCAATTACTTCTTCAATCAAAAACCATTCGGGAGTAAGTCTTGCAGCTTTGCCTTCAGACGTAAAAAAATTAAACCGAAAGGCAAAAACAATGTTTCAAAAACCACTGGAAAATAAAAAAGTTGCAATCCTAGCTACCGATGGATTCGAGCACAGCGAACTCTTCGAACCAAAAGAGGCCCTCGAAAAAGCCGGCGCAGAAGTGAAAATCGTTTCACACAAAAAAGGCAGTATCAGGGCCTGGAAAGAAACGAACTGGGGTAAAAAAATCGAAGTTGATTTCACGGTCAATGAAGCCAAAGCAGAAATGTTCGACGCGCTGATGATACCCGGCGGAGTGATGAATCCGGACCAACTTCGCACTGAAAGTGAAGTCGTTGAATTCGTGAAAGACTTTGCAACGGCCGGAAAACCTATCGCTGCCATTTGCCATGCACCTTCGCTACTTATCGAGGCCCATATTGTTCGCGGTCGAAAAATGACCTCTTGGCCCTCTTTAAAGACCGATTTAATCAATGCCGGAGCCGAATGGCTTGATGAGGAAGTGGTTGTTGATCGCGGACTGGTTACAAGCAGAAAGCCTGCAGACATACCGGCCTTTAATAAAAAAATGATTGAAGAATTCGCAGAAGGTCGACATAGCCCGATGAAAATCTCGCAAGATTCACAACCCTCAAAAAACTTATCCCATTAACCATAAAAAAAGGGGCACTTCTTCAGTGCCCCTTTTTTTTCTTTTCTTTAAACTTTCGTCTATTTTCTGATAACCACAATCACAGCTTTTGATGGTCCACCCCCAGAACGGATAACGTTAAAATCGTCACGCATCATCGGAGTTTCTCCTTCTTTTGCGAAAACAGATTTTAATTCAGCTTCGTCGGTTCTGAACATTCGTGCTAACCAGTTCGATGTTTCTGCCATGCTGTATTTTCTGATTCTTAATGTCGAAAGACTTGTCGCTTCTTTCAGATATTCATTGATCTTGTCGGCGCGCTCGTCGGCCAAGTCCTTATCCGGCTTAGCAAGATCACTGCCCGTCATCGGAAATCCTTTATCAGACCAACTGGCAATTTCAACGCGACTGATATTTTCAACTCCGATATCTGTAACCAGCTTGTGTAATCTCGTACGGCCGGCGTCGGTGAGCTCTGAACTTCCTTTTGCGAATGTCAGTACCGCAGCTTTTTCCACTTTCACCTCATTACCGTACATATCAGTAGCGGCATCTTTGGTTGCTATTGAACGATCCGGATCATACGTGCGAGCAGTATAGCCCCCATCGTGCCTGCAACCCGCACCCAGCGCGACAATGGCCAAAATACAGACAGCGTTCAGTTTACTTTTCTTAATCATTTGTTTTTCTCCTTTTAATGTATTGTTGTCGCAGCTTGAAAAGCACAAAATATGCCATATCAGGGCTTTCGGTCAGTAGCCCTTAATTCGCATTCCAGACAAAATAAGAACTTGAATTCACATTTTTTTAAAAAATTAATATTAATTCTAAGCATTTTTTCCACGTGCAATGTGGCAACGGGAGAAATTTGTACGCCGTTTAAAGTTCACAATCAGGTCAGATTTCCCGACCCTCCTGAAATTATTTTGCCTGAATTTTTTGCGCCCAATTGGGAAACAGATCTCGCTGCCAAAATCGGAAAAATAAATACTCAAAACGAATTTCCTGAAATTTACGCCAACTGGTTAAAACTGCATCCCCGCGAACTCAGTGAAAATGAAAGATTTCGCTGGCTCAATTGTCTTTACTATTACACCAGTTTTGATACCGACCATGACGGGATACCCGACTGGAGCGCTATTCTTGACAGAAAACCGACCCATATACTTTTCCCGCAGGACTCCGACCAAGACGGCGATGGAATTGAAAATGTCTTAGATCCGCAACCGCTTCAAAAAAATACTCTAAAAAATAAATTAGCAGAGATTCCTGCGCACCTTAGGTTTGATGCGCGAAAACGACCAGAAGCAACTCTACTGCAACAACAAATCTATAAAGAATACCGAATTCTTGCGGTGGACCATACCGACGAGCATTCGCCAGTTGTTTTAAAACAATTTCTACTGCTCCTGCAGCAAGGTTTTTCAAAGCCATTCATCAAAGGACTTAAAGACGTTAAATACCTCTATGCATTCGCAGGACACAGCCACGGCGGAAACATTGCTTCATTTCACTGGCAAGCACAAGCTATCAGCGTTGGTGGGATGAGTCTCTATCCGGAATCTGATTTGAATGATCAAATGAAGATTGAATTATTGTCGGCTTTTGCACATGAGTTGGGTCATGCAATTCTTTTTGAAAAACTGAAAGTTGAAGAATTAGCTGCACTAAGTACCCGCTTTTCAGATTGGAACACGCTCAAGGCTTCGCAGCTGAATGCCTCTTTTTACTCTCCGGTATTGTTTGAAGCCTACCCGCAGAAGAACGGCCGCAATTTTGTTTCACAGTATGCCCTATTGAACCGGCACGAGTGGTTTGCTGAAGCCACTGCCGCCGCACTACTGAGAAAACTCGGAAATTCAGGTGGGATTAAAACGAACTGGCAGGAGAGTATGAAAAGGACCGATTCTTTAGGCCCGCACTTCTGGGTTAACTACGGTCGAATCAGCGACGAATTTCTTGACTGGTTCAAAGTGCTGATGAAAAAATGATTTTATGTGTGCTCAATACACCTTAAAATTAGATCGCAAAGAAATTCTCGAAAAATTCAAACTTTCAGTACCAGAAAACTTTGATCAACTGAGTTCAAGAATACTTCCCCACTCTATAGCACCAGTTATCGTCAAAGATAAAGATAAACTAAGACTTGTCAGCATGAGGTACTCTCTGATTCCGAACTGGTCAGTTGAAGCCAAAGTAAAATTCGCGACTTACAACGCTCGTATTGAAACGGTCACGGAAAAACCCACCTGGAAGATTCCATTTCAATCGCAACATTGTTTGGTTCCGCTCACCGCCTTTTTTGAATCGGTGTACACCGGGCCCGAGGCCGGAAACATAATCAGATTATCGCACCCAAATGACGAAACGCTCTATGTCGCCGGAATTTTTGATTTCTGGAAAAATTCTACTGACATAACTCAACATTTTTTTTCGTTTTCAGTTTTAACGCAGACACCTTCGCAGTTTATACTTGAACACGGCCATGATCGCACGCCGATCTTCGTGAAAGAAAACTTTGCCCTTGATTGGCTGAGGATTAATTCAAAAAACGCAGAGGCTATGAAAACAGAACTTCTTGAAAATGCGTACCACCCTCCACTGAAAATCGAAATTGATCGCGCCCTGAAATCCGGCTGGGAAAAACGAATCTAAATAAGATTGGCCGATTTCTTGCTCCCTATTTAAAGAGAAAACTAAGAGTAAACTTTCCCTTTTACTCAAAGGAGACCCGATGAAGTACGTAGATCGAATACTCACAGAAGATCACCACGACCGCGTTCGCGCTCTGACCTCAAGAAAAATTAACTACAAAATTGATATGAAAACAAAACAAAAAATAAATGAAGCGAAAGCACTGGGACCGCGAGCCGTTCAGGCCCGTTTACAACAACTTGACCGCGAATGGGACATCAACAAACTTTTCATGGTAAATTTTTCTATTATTGTGTTCACTGAGCTGCTTTTAGCCCGAAAGAACCGAAAGTGGCTTTGGGTGCCCATTGTTCAAACTCCATTTCTGTTTATGCAGGCGGCACTAGGATGGAGCCCCCCTTCTCTTTGGTTTCGACTTCTTGGTATTCGTACCAGCAAGGAAATTCAGGCCGAGCGCGAAGCTCTCCTTTCAAATCTTAATACCTAGCTAAGGTAAGCACGCGGCAATGGCACGGCCAAAGTGTTCGAATTTCTGATCTTTCGAAAAATATTTTATTTGAAATAGGGACTGTTTTTTCTTACAGTAAATCATCAGAAATTGGCTCCAATAAACGTCTTTGGCGTTTCCACAGGAAGCGTAGTCAAAATTTTCTGTTGCAGGTATTTCTGAAAACCAAAAAAGACTCTCAAAATTTTCTTCAATTTTATCGGCAAACTTCGCTGTCTTATAACAATCTTCCTCTTTGGTTAGCATTCCTGGATAAGGAACTGCTTGCGGTGCAAAAGCTAATTTAAGTTCAACTAGTTTATTTTTTAAAAGTTTTCGTGCTCTATCAACGTTGACAGTCTCCTGAGAAATCTGAACCACATTTCCGGCTGAAAACGAAACTGAACTGTCAAACTTAACTTGATCATCTAAAATGGCCGAGGTCGGAGGCTTCAATTGTTGAGCATGGATTTTTCTATTTTTAAAAAACTCACTGAGGTCATATTGTTTTATCTGCTGAATTGCGGCCGGACGCTGCGAAACTTTGTCAATGATCGGGTTAAAAAGTGTTTTTAATAAATGCCCATTTTTATCGGTAAAAATAATCATTCCACCTTTTTCTGAGTCATGATGGCTGATAAGATACCCCTCTGTCGTTTCTTGGGCGCTGCCCTTTGAGTCGGAAAAACCTGTAAATCGCTCAGCCGAGGGATTCTTTAAGTCTTCAGGAAAGATGATTTCCTTGCTGTTTTTCACTGGATCAAACTTAAAAACCACTGTTCGCTTTTCTTTTGGCGATTGCAAATGACTGCCTCGATAAAAAAGAATTTTTCCGTCTTCCTGAAACTGAACATCATGAAAACCAAGTACATCTTCAAAGGGTCTGAATGACCAGACAACATCTTTCAGACCGCTGTCTAAAATTAAAAGATAAGGGCGATAGGCATCGTTAACTATGAAGTTTCCCCTTTTAAATGCGCGATTCGTTTTCTCGCTGAGATTGGGCGGAATTTCATAGAAGGAGTTAAAGTGAAAAGCGGTCTTCATTGTTTTAAACCCGACTTTTGTATCAAAGTAGTCGATCCTTGAAAAGGCATCAAGATGGCTTTTTATAAAATCAAATGAAGACTTTTCTGCGAGAGTCTTGCCGTTCATTACGTCCAGAATCAAGAACGTGTCGTAGCCCGCAGTTTCTTTACCTCGTGGGCGGACCTCGGTACTGAGAAGCAAGAGCCTTTTTTTGTCGATCGATAAATTCATCTGGTGGTGGGTATAGATATCTCTTTTCCAAATAACATCGCCCGAGGCCGAGTACTTGATAACTGAAGGATGATCATCGTGGCTTGCTACAATGGAGGTTCCGTCGTCGAAGAATACTCCCATACCATTGTAGACCATAAGTGTTTCGAAATTTTCATCATAAATAACTGAATCGGCGACGAAGTGCTTTTTAGGATCGGGCCTGGGAGGTTTGATGTTCGAGGTTGTTTTCTGAAGATAGGCAAGCCAAATTATAGTCATTGCAAGAGCTATTGAAAATAAAATCCCTAGTGAATTTTTTCGGTCAAATCTGAACATTCATCAACTATTTTGAGCAGATATTGAGTTAGTGTGCAACTGGAATCTGATTTTTTCTAACTGAGCAATCTGATAAGCTCCGAACACTCCGGTGTAAAGACAGCGAATGAGCGGATCTTCCATGCAGTCAACGCCATTCAATTGCAATTCAACATCGTTTGTGAAGTTATTGTCATTAATACGAAGGTAAAGCGACGTCAGTGCCTCTCCGCATTTTAATGCAGAATAAAACTTTGCAAGTGGAATTTCAGTCGTCCACAACAAAGTTTTTGCTTCGCTTGAGGTCTCAGTCATCTGACCGGCGTCAATCAAATACGAAAAATGCTTTGCCTGGCCAAGATGATCGTAAACAGAAAGTTGCCAGATACCAGGCTTTTTAAAGTAGCTTTCAGGCGATCGCTCCATTGAGTTGTACTTTTGTAAAAGTCCAACCGAGCAATAATCGTAAACAATTTGAGTTTCTTGTTCATTCAGTGCCGCAAACCTCCTTGAAATTTCAGCTGTTGACGGCGGGTTCTGATTTTCATCAAAGGTATAATCAACTGACGTCTTGTCTGTCAAAGTGACCCATTTCAAAGGTTCAGATGATTTGACAGTGCCTTTTTCAAGAAGAATAGAAACTGAAGGATCTAGTCGGACTATTTCTGTATGCTTTAAAATCGACCGAATTTCAATTTCGAATTGCTTGTAAGAAATCGGAAATAAGGCTTGATTGAACCATGACCAGCTTTCATTGATAAATTGACAGGAACTGGGAACAATATTCTTTGGGTTGAGAACTTTCAATTGCTCAAGCCACTCAACCGGAAGCGTTCGCACTGCTATGGAAGCCCTTTTCGGAGAAAGAATTTCGATTTCCCGCAGCGTCTGAAAAGGCCATAAGATCAGGTCCCACTCAAATTTCGAGAGCTTTGTCATCGTTTCATCATCGATCCACGAGTCAACAACATTAAGAACATTGAGCCCGCAAGCCTGAATCTGAAAAATCGAATCGACGTCAGAATCCAGAGCTCTTCGGGGGATAATACGAATTGATCCAACACTCACTTCTTCGTCGATGTTCAGCCGATATACATTTATAAAACCTAGAGAACCAAGCAACGTAAAAAGCTCGTCGAAGACACAAAATGCATAGATCGGCGTATTGCGATTTAATAGATTCAGACTTTCCAGAGAAAAATGATCATCGTGAAAGTGCGAAATAAAGATCGCATCGAAGTACAATTTGCTAATCTCGGCCACGTCAAATTTAACGTCGGGAAAAGCGTAACAATTGTGACTGAAAGGATTTTCGAAGATAGGATCAAAGGCGATGCGGGTCTGGACGCATTCAAAAACATAACCGGCATGGAGTATTCGCGATATCTTAAGTGGCATAGAGAACTCAGTTAAACACACAAAAAACGTAACTTCGACCTAAAAGTAGACAATTTTGAATTCTGAGCTGGCCCTTAAAAGAGTTAAGGAAGGAACAAAACTTGATAACACTTCAGATGAATTAAACTTGAAGGAGTTAATATGAAAACTTTATTATCGCTTGTTACGATGTCATTGATCTTATCAAATGTAGCCTCAGCTGATGTTATCACGTTGGACTGTAAAACCGAAAAGCAAACCTCGGTGGTTCTGGTCTACGACAATTGGTCAAAAGAATCTAACAAGCCAGAGCTTGTTAGCCTGACGATAGCTGGCCAGGATATGAGTGGACGCCTAGAAGGCAATCGATTCGGAACTAGCGGCGGCCGGCCGATATTTGGCTTAACCGACTTTCCGCAGGCCGGAATGATGACTCGCTTTAATATGTATGCCAGTGGCACATACACGGTCTATAAAGCCGGAAGCATGAGCGGCGACGAACACCAAATCGCCTGCGAAGTAAAAGCTCCGATTAAAGTAAAACCTGACAGCGGATTTTAGTTCTTATTGTCCCATGGCGGGGCAATTTTGGATTTTAAATTTTTTTCTTTTGTCGTCTGACCGCCGAATACGATAAGGTTCGGCCGGGCCTCCCGGAAAGGAAATCAATGAAAGTACCAGAAACCTTTTCTGATCCGCACTTTCTTTTGCAAGGCCATTCTGAAATGGCCTTGCGGATCAGCAAATTTCCGTGGGCGAATACTCCGCTAGGTCCGATCGAACACTGGGACCCAACTTTAAAAGTTATGACTCAGACCATACTTAATTCTGCACAGGCCCATGTGATAATGTGGGGAGCGGATAGAACCTGTGTCTATAATGATGCTTTTATACCGATTCTGGGCTCTCTAAAACATCCGATTTCTCTGGGTGCAGGAGTGCGAGAGCTCTGGTCTGAAAACTGGCCACGTCTGCAACCATTCATCGACGAAGCGGCCAAAGGCATTTCTAACATTGTACCGGATTTTTCTTTTGAAATCGAGCGCGATGGAAAAATCAGCGAAGGTTTTTTTTCAGTTTGTAACATTCCTTTATATGATTATGCGGGAAATATCAGCGGCATTTTAACATCCGCCAATGAAACCACCGTTATGATATTATCGATGCGCGAAAATATCATAATAAAAGAAAAAATCGTTACCGTTCTCGAACGCATGAACGACGCCTATTTCTCGCTTGATAAAAACTGGACAATTATGGGAGTTAATCATTCTCATGAGCTCGCATCAAAGCTAACCCGAGATCAGCAAATCGGCAAAAATTTTATAGAATTATTTTTTTCTGATCCAGAACTGCAGAATACAAAATACATGACCGCCTACCGCAAAGTGATGGAAGAACGAGAGGCCGTTTCTTTTGAGGACTACTATCCTCCGCTCGACCTCTGGACTATGGTGAATGCTTTTCCCATCGATGACGGTGGTATCGCCGTCATTTTCAAGGACATCAACGACATTAAGAAAAAAGAAAAAAGATTGATGCAGATTCAGACCGAACTTGAGAACGTTATTGAAATTGCACAAATCGGCTTTTGGCAAATTGTTTTTCCGAGTCAAAAGTTCAGTGTAACGCCGACCTTTCTAAGGCAAATGGGTCTGCCCGTAGACTTAACCGATGTGAGCCTTAAAGAATGTATCGAACAGGTTTACTTGGAAGACCGCGATAAGCTGAATCGCAGTATTGAAGAGGCCATTAGTCGTAATGGTTCGTTTCATATTGAATACCGTGTGGTTTTACCGAGCGGAGAAATCCGCTGGATCGAATCAAAAGGCAGCGTCATCACCGACGAAAAAAACCAACCGGTGAAGTTCTCAGGCACCACACTTGATGTGACCGATCGTGCGTTAACACGTCAAGGGCTTGAAGATGCCAAACTTGAAGCCGAAAGGTCGAATCGTTTGAAAACCGCATTTCTGGCCAACATGTCTCATGAAATCAGAACTCCTTTAGGAGCAATGATGG
>JAYVIY010000413.1:0-16702 GCA_043769795.1 Pseudobdellovibrio sp.
AGTAGCTGACGTAGGCCCATCTGAAAGGATGAAAATCGCTGTAAAACACTTCAGTTTTTACTTTTCCTGAGGCTTCATACTTAGAGGGCTCAGACTTTTTTGCAAGTTCTTGAAATGCCAAAATTGACTGATCTAATTTCTCGCCCGCGAGCTTAACTTGATCCGCCGTTGAACTCAGGTCGCTTTGCAAGCCAAGATAATTGGCAACATTTTTACTGATTTCCAAAAAGGCAGGTTGAATATCGAGAGGCAATTCAGCAACTGAAACCCAACTTGCCTGCCCCGGAACGGGGTAAACTTTAAGCAATTTTCCGGAAGCCATTTCCCGAAAGATAAAAAACTGGTTTTCAATTCGTTGAATAGCTTGAAAATAGGGCGTCAGTTTTTCTTTTGTTTCACGTTTATTTTGCAGCTCCTGCATTAGATTTGTGAAATTTTCTGATCGGAAAAGCTCTTCTCCGGTAAAATACTTTTTATTGATATCGAGCTTTAGTTTTTCTAAGATTTCATGATGCTTCACTTCAAACAACGGACGATTCACCCAGCTTTCAGGTGATAGCATCCAAGTTAAAACGACCCAATGGGCCGGTACACTTTTAACGTCAGGCTTGGGTTTATATTCTTTTTTTCCGTAAACAAGCTCTAATGTTTCTTTTGCAAACGAATCAAAGGGCTTGATTCGACCAGCATCCTGCACCGGTAAATATCTGATCTGATCACCGACTTCTGCGAAAACTCGGTTCGAAAAAAATAAACAAAAAAGCAGAATGTATTTCATATAGCGGTTGCCCTTTTTCGACGTTGATAAAACAGCCAGATAATTCCCAGAGAGAAAATCAAGCATCCAATGTACTTGATCCACCGACCGGGGTCCTGATTAATAGAAAAAACTGAAGCCACCGGCTGACCGGTTTGTTCGTCTTCCTGAAAGCTTGCCTGATAAATGGTATAGCCCATGAATTTCAAAGGCTCATTCATTGAAATTGTTTGTTCAATCCGATTTGTCGGGTTTGAGGCCTCAACCTGGCTCGAATATTCCATTGCTCGTGTGGTGCCCTGATATCTCTGCACTTCAAATTTTTTCAGATTTAAATCAAAACCAAGTTCAATTCGACGGTTCTGATAGGATAACAAATAGGCACTTTTAGTTCCAAAAAGCTTAACGACATCGTTGAGTGCTAGCCATTTTTCGACGTCTTTGTGTCTTATCTTGATTGCCGTCGTTGTTATCGGCGAAGGCCGTTCTTGCGAGGTCACTTCATAAATTTCGGCAGCCTGCGGTAGATAATCGAGCAATCTGAGCTCAAGCCCCATCCAACCGGTTGCCACGGTTTCTCCGATCTTCAATTCTCCAGACTTTCGGGAGCGCTTGGTATCTTTATAGTTAATCGTGTATTTGATCTTTTCTGAATTCATAGGTGTGAGATAAATTTCGTTTTCATTAAGTAGTGTAGCCGGCACTTCGCCGAGGTGCACTTTCGCCGGCCCAAGATTAAAGCTAACGAGCTTGTTCTTTTTCGACTGAGTCATCTGCTCGACCTGTTTTACATTGGCATTCATCAATTGAAAGCGAACTGAAGCTCCAGAGTTAGCATCAGTAGAGACCTTAACTTTATTTTGTAACCTTGCATATTTAACATACTCAAGAATTTCTATTTTATCTTCGCCAAATTCCAGCAAATAAGGTTTTTGTAAAGTTGGAGGTTTATCAAAAAAATCCACTTCCCGGTCTATTATTTTCGTATAGCGGTCGCCGTCGAAAGTAGCATAAACAACCAGATCAGTTTGCCCTACCGAAACCAGATTGTTTTTTCCGCTGATCCCAACAACCATCTGGCCATCAAGGCCGTAGTTTGAAGTTATAAAGCCTCCGAAAATAATCATAATCAAACCGGCATGCACGGTTATAAATGGGTAGTGCTTGAGCTGCCATGGCCAGCGGTCAACGACTACGATGGTTAAATTATAGACAAGCATGACCATTACCGTGGTCATCATCCATGAATCGTAAACAATTTTTTTGGCAGCAAACGCATCGTAGTTTGATTCGACGATGGTTCCCCACGCAATGAGCACAGCAATCGTAGCGATGATAGGAATTCCCAGCTGAAATGAACTTGAGAATCTCCAGAATTTATTAAAATTTTTGTTCTTAAAAATCATCTTTACAAAAAGTTACTCTGATAAATTTATTTTGGGTAGCTCAGACTTTATATAAGCTAAAGCCATCGAAATGTTTTTTTGTACAACTTCATGTGAAGGCAAAATCTGTTTTGTCTTTTCATCCATATATAATGACCTGTTCAATTCAACTTGTAAGACCTGTTGCCCGCCAGAAGGTCGACCATAATGCTCGGTAACGCGGCCTCCCAAATAGGGCCAGTTGTAACCCACTTTGAATCCTGCAATTGAATAGGCCGCTATCACTAAATCTCTAAAATGGCGGTGGCAACTTTTTCCAGCACAATCGCTCACGACAATATCGGCGCGTCTTTCTCCCGGATCTCGATGCATTCGAGTGCCTAACGAAGGCATCGAGTGCGCATCAATCTGAAAGATATTTTTGTAATTTTGTTTTCGGAAAAAATCATAATGATTTCTGATGCCTGCGTGAAAAGGCTCATAAATTAAATCAGTCAGTTCCTTGTGAATTTCTTGCGACATCGGTTCCGGCATTATATTAATTTCGTTTTTTGTCATGACCCAGTGATAGCCATCTGGGTGAGTACCTTCTTTTTTTGCAACGCCCATTACAGAAGACAAGTCCACGTCTGTAGGAATGCGGTTAAGATCAACCGCATAGCGATGCCATTCAGTCATTTGAAATGGGATCTGCAATTCAGTTAAACCAGGTTTATAGAGCCTGTCGACAAATCGATCGACGTCAGACATCAAAACCTCCTCGGGAAGCTTGGCTAACCATGGTGTTTGTGGAGGAATGCGTTCGCCGGAATGTGGAATTGAAACAAAAAGCGGAATAGTTTGACTCATCCGGAAACCTCCATTGGAATAACCCTATATGAAAATCTACACAAAAACCGGTGATAAAGGAACGACAAAACTAGTCGATGGCTCATGCGTTGAGAAATTCAATCCGCGAGTTGAAGCCTACGGATGCGTCGACGAGTTGAACTCGACGATCGGGGTGGCGAGAAGCCACATGCAGTCGCAAGTGATTTTCTCTGAACTCGACGCCCAATTGGAGATTATTCAAAATCAGCTTTTTTCAGTGGGGTCGTTACTTGCCACTGCCGATGAAAAAGTTTTTCACCAATTGCCGCAGATCAAAGAAAAACATATTGAACAGCTCGAAAAGTGGATCGATCTTTATTCTGAACCTTTACCGACACTGAAAAATTTTATCTTGCCAGCTGGCGATATAGTTGCCAGCTGCCTTCACGTGAGCCGAACTTCCTGTCGTCGAGCCGAAAGACGCAGCAGCGAAATTTTCGTTAAAGAAAATCATTTTCAGGATGTACTTATTTATCTTAATCGATTGAGTGATTTACTGTTTGTCTGGGCGCGATGGGTCAACTTTAAAAAAAACCAAACAGAAACAATCTGGAAAAAAGAGAATGTCTGACGATTTAGTCCTGGAAGAAGCCACCGGCGAAAACTCGCAGAAGTTGAATGAATTTTTCACTTCAATTCCGACCCGCGGAGAGATCAATGTGAAAATTCAACGAGAACAGCACTTTTTCTCGTTCTATCAGCGTATTGGCTTAGCTTACAAAACGTACATCATCAAAGATGAAGGTGAGATCGTCGGCACCGCATCTTTTCTTTTCAGAAATCTTACTTTTCAAGGTCATAATTTAAAATTAGCTCAGGCCTGTGACCTGCGTATTTCATCGAACAGAAAAGTAGTTATGTCGTGGTCAAAATTTTTCCATCCGATCTTAGAAAAACTCCGCGAAATTGAAAAATTTGACGGTTTCATCACTTCAATAAATCAAACTGAAACTCAGGCGATGAATGCTTTTATCCGACCTAAACGAAAGAGATTGCATCAACCGCAATATTCGCTTGCGAGATCTTATAACCTGGTTTCAATCCATGGCTTTTATCCGTTTCTGAATCGTCCGAATAAAAACATTGAAGTGAGATCTTACCGCAACTCAGATAAAGCGGCACTCGTAGAGTACATTACGTTAAATTGTAAAAAAACAGACTTTACGCCCCAGGAAATCAATGAAGATTTACCGAATTACATTGATCGTTCGCTGCTTTATTCCTGGAGCCAGTTTATCATCGCATTCGACCATGAGAAAAAAATTATCGGTTGTGTCCAACCTATCAGCTCTAGCTTGCTGCAGGACTATTTACCGCAGGACTACAGCGATCAATCGCATAATCTCAGACAGTTTCTTAAGGTGGCACAACTCCTCGGATTTGGTCGCCGATTAACACGACCCTTTTCTCGAAGCCAAAAACAGGAAGCGCTGAACTTCAGATTGCTTCATTTTCTGACCGCAAGCCACCCAGAGGTTTTCAACGCCTTGATCAGAGCCTGCTACAACACATCGTCGCAGAATGAATTCCTGATGTATGCGTACGAAATTTCTGACTATAAAAAGCGGCCGCCAAAGGGCAGCATTTTTTCTGAAACACCTTATGGACTCTATTCGATAGAAACCCATGATCACGATTTTTTACCTGAACTGAGTCTATTGAACACCACACCTGTTTGGCTTGATTTTATCTGGTTTTAGTTAAAAAGTTCGTCGTATCAAACTGAGAAATTAAAAAAAATATCAGCTCTTAGAACGTTTAGAAAATAGCCTTTTTTTCCGATAAGTTAGCTAATGAAACCGCGACCGATTTGGCCAGTTCAACTCTATTCTGCAATTTTATTTTCATTTTTCCTTCTCTTTTCATTTCAAAATTGTAATCGCTTCATTGTGCCGGTATCGACGGCTTCTTCTTCATCGTTTAGCGCAGCTAGTTTCGAACAAATAAACTCTAAACTTCTTATTCCGAAATGCCTTGCCTGCCATGGTGCGGTCTCTCCGAGTGGGGGTATCGATTTAAGTACTTACAGTAAAATGATGGCTTCAAATATTGTCATTCCTTATGATTTTGAAAGAAGTTTGCTTTATATCGTACTAAGTAACGGTTCTATGCCATCCGGAGGTCCACAAATATCGAGTGAAGATCTGATTGGAATCAAAAACTGGATTTCCGCAGGCGCGCTTGAAAATGAACTGCCGCAACAGGAATGCGTTCCCGGTAAAAAAGTTTTGCCCCGACTTTCGCATTACGAATATGAAAACATTCTCAATGATCTTTTAGTCGGAAAACTGAATAGCACCTCACTTAAAAACTTGCCTGAGCTACCGCCGCTTTTTGGTTTTGATAATATTTCAGATTCAAAAATCGATAAGGTGACTGCAGAAGCTTATATAAGTGTTGCCGAGGATATGGTCGAGCAGATTATGAATTCAACGGAAATAATGTCGCACTGTCCGCTTCGCCCTTTCTATTTACTGACTTGGGATAACTGTGGAAAAGAAATTGTATCCTTCGTCGCAGAAAAACTCTATCGCAGGCCACTGCGAGCCAGCGAGTTGTCAGGATTTCAAACACTCTTTCAGAATAATATGAATCTAGCAACTGACCGCGTAAGAACTTCCACTGAAATTCCGGTTGGTAATCTTGATGTTTTTATACCGACTACCGGTCAAATTGCCGGTTGGATCTATGACCCGGATTGGCCTGAGCGCTCGGTGGAAGTATTATTCTATGCTAAACTTGCGACAAGTTCAGCAGCACCGACGTACATTGGTTCTGCACTTGCGAATCAACCTCGACCTGACGTTAATTCAGTCACCGGTATCATTGGCGACAGAGGCTATGTCTTTAACGTGCCGACAGCGTATTTAAACAATCAGGCCTATACCCTAACCGCAAAAGTTTTCGCGACGTCACAAGACGTCACGGCTGCTGGTGGACCACTCACTATTCAGGGTACCATTGCAACACCTCCCAGTACGAAACAGGAATACAGTTTGATTTTTTCTGACAGTTTAAAATCAACCCTGACTGCAGCACTGCTTTCGCCGAATTTTCTTTATAAAATGGAATATTTTCCACAGGGATACTTAAGTGACGAAAGCTCATTTAGAAATGCCGCCAAATTGTCGCTGGCGCTGGGCTCAACCTATCCTGACGCCGAGGCGCTAGTCTTGGCAAAAAGTTCGCAATACACCAATCAAAATACTCTGATCAGTGAAGCCGAACGCCTGCTCGTTAAATACAAATCACGCTTCAGTACCAGTTTCGGTGGACAGTGGTTAGGCTTTAAAAAAGGGTTAAAGAAAACCAGCAACACACTTGAGTACTCGATGGCTACTGAATCTAAGTTGGTCCTGGAAAAAGTAATCGCAGATGATCTTTTGGCTTCGAAATTACTTGAGCCAGGTTTTTCTTTTGCAAATTCAGTGCTCGCGAACCATTATCAGTTTTCTGGAAGTTTCTCGCCGAATTTCTACACCATGGTTCCTTCTTCGCAAAGGGGCGGTCTGTTAAGTCAGGGTCAGTTCTTGACTCGCACGGCAACCTCACTTGAATCACATCCAATCAAGCGCGGAATCTGGGTGCTAGATACTCTGCTTTGCGCGGCATTGCCAGCCTTGTCTGCAGCTACATTTGAAGAAATCGCAGCAGCACAAAGTCACATAGATCCATCAGCGCCACTTGCCGAAAGGATGAAAGCTCATCGTTCGTCATCAGCACGTTGCAGCACCTGTCATAATCAAATTGATCCGGTAGGTTTAGCTCTTGATAACTGGGATCGCAATGGGCTTTACCGAACGGTTTACTCGAGCGGTCAAACTGTAGTGTCAGGTCTTCTATTCAATGGCACCCGTGTTTCGAATCCATTTGAACTGGCTCATGCAGTTGCCGGCTCATCGCAATTCAGAAATTGCGTTAAAAGAAAAATGAACGCGTATTTACGAGGTATTAATCCCACGCAGCCAGAAAAATGCAATTCCGGCAGCACGAGTCAAACCGATGAATCCATTCGCAAACTCACAACCAGCACCATGGTTGATGCACTTTTGAAGGAGCAGTAACTATGCAAAGAAGATTGCTTCTGAAAAACATGGGCCTCACATTAACACTTCCGCTTTTAAATACCTTCGCCCCTTTAGCGGCAATGGCTCAAACTGCTGGGCAGCGAAAACATTTTATCGGGGTGTACTTTCCAAATGGTTCGCATTTTCCGGTGGGAGATGAAATTGGAGCTTGGCGCTGGAACGATGCCGGAGGCGTGCTTTATCCACTTAAAGAAGGCACTGACCGTGTCGACAACAATGTGATGATTATCCGAAAAATCAGTAACGGTTTTGCAGATCTCGATCCACACTGGCAAAACTGCGCAGCCTTTTTATCGAGTGGCCGAATTAATCTTGATTTACAAAATGTAAAATGTGCGAAATCCATCGATCAATACATTGCTGATAGCAAGACGACAACACTTCGATCAATCGAAATCGGCGCGCCTTATTATCACCAGCATTTACTCGCAGATCACCCCACTTATTCTCATCTTTATATGAACCGTATCGCCTGGAAGAACGAAAGCACTCCTTTAACCCCACAAATCGATCCCCTTCGTATATTCACCACTATGTTCGGAGGCGGTTTGCAAACGAACCGCCAACTTCTCTATTCGTTAAGCAAGAAAAGAAGCGTTTTAGATTCACTCGTGAACGAACTTTTCAGTATTAAAAATAAGACTTCAGCAGAAGGAAAAATCGGGCTTGAAGAATATGAAACCGGCTTGCGAGAAATTGAAAAAGGACTAACCGCCACGGCACCGGTTTGCACCAGCCCAGGCACACCAACTTTGAATTATGATGATATCAATTTGAATTACGTAAACCGAATCGAGCAACTTCAGCGCATGCTCGTTTTTGCAATGAAGTGTGATCTGACGAATGTGGGAACTATAATGTATTCGCCCGCTGTATCTGAATTACTCAACTACAGTGGTGATCTCGGCGCAGGCTTAAGCCATCATGATGTGGCCCATCATGGCGAATCACCCTCTGAAATAGATCGACTTAAAACAATAAATAGAATGCATATTCGCCTTCTTAAGCATTTGCTGAATTTGCTAAAGACGAACGGCTTGCTCGCTGAAACTCTGGTTCTATACGGAACAGATATGTCGGATGGCAATGTTCATGGAACCACCGGAATTCCTAGTTTGTTGTGTGGTCAAGGAACCGATCTAAAATTTGGACAGGATATTACATTTGGGTCTGAACAGACCCATTCTAAACTTTTGAATTCGGTGTTGTCTTACTACGGGATCACTCTACCGAGCATTGGCTCGGGTATTCTAAGTACCAGCGCCAATCTGAATACTGCAATTAAAGTTTAAGACTTCATTTGCAGTACTGAAATACTACTTCGTTTTGATTTTAATTTTTTCAAGAAGCGCGTTGTAACGAGCCGTGTAGTCAGCTACTTCCGCTTCATTTTTTGCTGGATCTTTAGAAAGGCTTGCTGCCTTATAATCAGATTGCGAACGGGCCAAAATTAAATTCCAATTTTTCTTAGCCAGCTCCTTATCGAGTGGTTTTAATTTAAACCCATCAATTTGAATATCGATCTTGTCTGAAAATTCAAGGTTACAAACTTTTTCTACGATCTCGTTGTACTCAATGGCTTTTTCAATTTTTCCGAGTGTGTCTAATTTCGATTTATCATCCAGAACTTTAGGGTTACCGTCAGCATCTTTTTCATTAGGATTTAAACCCAGTACGCCCATAATCAACATCATGTCGCTGTTGAAATCGACTCGCAACTTCAAAATGTTCAACATAATATTCTGATAGGCGCCCTGGTTTGATTCATTGGCAATTATCTGTGATACTGTCGCATCCGGTAAAAAACCTGAAATTAGCATTAACATATAGTAATCAGCCATGCGTTCATGCTGAAATTTTTCTTCGTCAATTGGTGGATAGACGTCAACTGACTGGGTTTTATTCAAACTGATTATATAATTTTTCACGAACAAAACGGTTTCTTCAGCAGTTAGAGCTTCAGCCATAATTTTTGCTGCAGACATCATATTAAACGGAATCGGAACCAAATTAGCCCGCATTTTCTCGTCTTTTAAGATTTCCGAAGCAACACCGATTTTTTGCATTCGGATGGCTTCATTTGTTTTTTTCATTCCATTGTTTGTTTCTTGAATCTGGTTAGGAAGGTTTTCGGTTCCATCCATGATTCGCTCAATCTTGCCGCAGGCTGAAAAGACTAATAAACTAACTAGTGCGATAAAGAATTTCATTTTTTCCTCTTTTTATTACAAGTTGCGTTAACTTTTTTTTGACAAAAAAAAGCAGCCGGAAGGCTGCTTGCTCATCGTTTTATTATATTAATTTAGTAAACTGGTTTTAACAATTGAGTTTTCAATGCAGCCAAACCGTCATCAACCGGCTTTCCTAACCAGATCGACATTATTTTTGTCATCATTTCAGGAGTACCTGACATAGACACAACTGCGCCTTTAGTATCTTCGTAGTACAGGTTAGTTTTTCCGCCGTCTTTAGTCATAAGTAATGTAATTGATTTACCTGAGGTTGCGTCTGCAGCTTTTTCCATTAAACCCATTGCATTTGTTAACTCAGCGTCAAGAGCGTAATTGTTAGCAGCCAAAGCTTCTTTGAAAGAAGTTACTAAAGAGGCCGCTGATACATTTCGCAACATATCTAATTTTAAAGCAACTCGAGAAGAACTAGACACTAAAGTTGTTAAGCCTGTATTTGCATCACGAGAAAAACCAGCCTTATTATCTGAGAACAATTGAGCAACATAAACTTTAACTTCTGCAATCAAAACTGTTTTAGTTCTTAATCCGGCACCAAGAATATCCAGCTTTAATGCTGATGGTTTTCCATCTTTGTCATTAAGTGTAGCCGTTGCTTTTAAGTTAACTCCGTTTAAAGCCTTAGCTCCATCTTCAAAAGATAATAAAGCCGCTTGTGCGAATACTGAAGAAGCCATTACGAAAGCAAATAACATTTTTTTCATATAAATCCCTTTGGTTGGTCTTTTTATTACAATAAAGTTTGTTTAGGTCGCGGCGTAGAGAACCAAAAAATGACAAAATAGTCTACTTTTTTATGTTTTTTGACGAGCTTGGTGAGAAAAATGAAGTTTTCTGGCTAAAAAATACACTATGAGTGTAAATGTATTCCGTTTCGCACGTCGCTCCAGAACCAGCCTAAGTTAGGATCCTGCGAAATCATTTCAAATAATGGGTTGCACTGTAATTTTAGGTTCAATCTTAAAAATGCCTCTAACTCGTCGTACCCCGGGCCAATCGTAACTACTTTCAATTCGTCTATCGTAGCCAGTCTTTTAAAAGTTGCCTCGACATGCGAAAAATCAGAGTAATCCTTGCGTCGTATGATCAGATCGGGTTCAACCCCTTGCTTAATCCAACGACAATAGAGTGACTGTTGTAAAAGAGTCTTTAGCCTTAATTTTTGATGATAATTCAGCTGATTGAAAAGAGCCTGATCCATCATGGCTAAATAAAGATCGCAATTCAAAAATTCAGCTTGGTTTTCGCGAAGACATTGGATGATCTCTGGAATACGGAGTAACGATTTGCGTACAAGCAAATCTTCTATGAGCGCTCCGTCCGTGAAGTATAAGACCGTCATGGTCAACTTATTACTCATCTAGACAATAGTGTAGCCGACCTTCAGACCAGTTTTGAAGTTTATAACGTTATAATTTGTAGATTTAGCCGTTGGTCGAGTCATGGGTCTAGATTTAAACAAGTTGTTCGTTGTTACTACTCCTGACCTAAGGCTATTGATATTCTTTGTAAGAATGAAATTGGGAAAATTTGCAGCACCAAACGACAACTCAAGAATTTCAAAATTGGCCATTTACGCACTTCTTGCGTTTATCGCTTTTTCATTAGCCGACCTGACAATTATTTACTTTCGGGATGCAATGATTCCGGACCAGGCTCCGCCGAAGAAAATAGCTCAGCCCAAACCCCAGGTTTTCTTAGATAAAAGCCAATTCTCAATAATAACAAATCGAAATTTATTTTCATCAAGCGGCATTATTCCCGACCCGCTTAATGCTTCAAAGTCCCGCCCCGGTAAAAAAGACAACGAGCCTGTTCCTTCAAAGCTTCCGATAACAGTTATCGGCACATTGGTTCATTCTAATCCAGCTAAATCAATTGTTGCCCTTGAGGTAAAAAGTAAAAATCTTTCAGGTTCGTTTTCAACTGGCGCTGACATCGAGGGCATGGCCACCATTGAAAGAATTGAACGAAATATGGTTTTCATTCGAAACAGCAGCTCGGGTGTGCTTGAGTACCTCGAGCTCAGTAAAGCTGGAAACAAAGTTGCCTTCGGCGCTTCGAAACCTGATGCGACTAAGCCGGGTAAAGAAGTTCAAAGCGTAGGTAACAATACCTTTGCAATCAAACGTTCAGATCTTCTCAAATACACAAATGACCTTTCAAGCGTTTTAATGCAGGCGCGCGCGGTTCCGAACCGCGATCCAAATACCGGCGAAATAAACGGCTTCAGAGTTCTTGATATGCAACCCGGAAGTATATACGAGCAGCTTGGATTGCAGCGTATGGATGTGATTAAAGGCGTGAACGGCGAACCGGTTGATAGCGTGCAGAAAGCCATGGAAATGTATAATACTCTAAAGAACGGTAATCAGGTTAAAATGCAAATTGAGCGCAGTGGAAAAACGGAAACTTTTATTTACGATGTTAAGTAGTCAGTAAGACAAAAAAAAGGGGTTTAGGAATGACCTTTCAAAGACGATTTTTTTCAACGGTAATGGCAACTTCATTGTTGTTTTCGTTAAATGCAAAAGCACAATTCGATGAGCTCCCACCACCACCGGAAGACCTGGGTGCTGATGCGGCCACTGCTCCGCTTCCGGCTCTTGGCGCTCCGAATCGAGGAGAAACAGTTATTGGCCCCAGTGCTGTTAAAGGAGCGAAAACCGGAAAGGCCGGAATTCTTGATTCTAGTCAAAAGGGAAAGTTTGCACGCGCTAATCCTGAAGATATTACGGCAGAAAATTTTCCCGAAACCATTGAGTCCTTTGATTTTCCTAATGTGGAAATTACAGACGTTATTAAAGCTATCAGCGAATTGACCGGCAAAAACTTTATTATTGATTCAACGGTTCGCGGAAAAATAACGATCTTGGCTCCGAGTAAAATTACGGTTTCAGAAGCTTATAAAGCATTTTTATCTGCATTGGCTATAAACGGTTTTACAGTTGTACCCAGCGGCGGTTTTTTGAAGATCAGAAATGCCCGGTCTGCGCAGCGGGACAATATCGACACCTATTCTGGCACCTACTATCCGAATTCAGATCAAATGATAACTAAGATCATACATTTAAAACACATCACCGCTGATACAGTTCAGAAAGACTTACGACTTTTGACTTCGAGCTATGGCGAGATGTCGGCTTTCGGACAGACTAACTCTCTGATTATTTCTGACTTTGGCGCAAACATCGATCGGGTCATGAAAATCATCAACCAACTCGACGTTCCGGGTTTCGAAGATCAACTCGAAGTGGTGGGCATTCGCTACGCTAAAGCTAAAGATATCGCAGAGTTAATCGATAAAGTTGTCAACAAAGGTCAGAAATCACAAACTGCTGCCGCCGGTGGATTTGCCTCCGGCGTTCCCCGGTTCGGAGCCCCCGCAACAGCCACAACTTCAAAAACAGGTGCCAGCTACTTTTTAGT
Organism: Pseudobdellovibrio sp.; assembly: GCA_043769795.1. Classification (GTDB taxonomy): domain Bacteria; phylum Bdellovibrionota; class Bdellovibrionia; order Bdellovibrionales; family Bdellovibrionaceae; genus Pseudobdellovibrio. Next base: position 12,779 of record JAYVIY010000413.1, read on the forward strand.
TTTTCCCGAAGATCGGACCAATTCTTTGGTTATCGTCGGCAACAAGCAAGGTATTGCACGTGTAAAAAAATTGATAGCTCAGCTAGATTTTAAAGTTAAGCCTGAAGATTCGGGTGGAGTTTATGTCTATTATGTTAAACATGGCGAAGCCGATAAAATTGCAGAAACCTTAAATCAGGTTGCAAAGGATTCCGGACCCAAAAATACGGCCGCACCTGCCGGTGGAATAGCTCTTGCTCCGCAGGGTCAGGCTGCAACCCGCGAAGGACTTTTTGGCGGCGACGTAACAATTAAGGCCGACAAAAATACAAATTCATTGGTGATTTCGGCGAGTAAACAGGATTATGAACGCGTAATAGATATTTTGCGTAAACTGGATATTCCGCGTGATCAGGTTTATGTACAAACAATCATTATGGAAATGTCTCTTAACGATGGCTTTAGCGCCAGCGGTGGTTTAGTCGGTTTTAATAAAGACGGCGGAAAATCAGGTTTTGTGGCCAATGCAACTGATTTAAATGACGTGTTAAACCCCTTGGCCGGCGCCGGAAATGCCATTCTTGCATTTTCGCAAGGGCCGATCACTGTATCGAATCCATTTGCGGCCTCCGGAACAGCAAGCACGATGGTCGTTCCAAGCCTCGTTGGATTTTTGAAATTCATAAAAAGCTTAGGAAAAACAAATATCCTTTCTACTCCGCAGATTACTGCAACCGACTCACAAGAAGCCACAATTGAAGTTGGTGATCGTGTAATTACCGGTTCAAAAGTTGAAGGCGGCGCGAATGGCGCACCGACATCATTGGTACCGACCTTTGAAGATGCGACGATCAAAATGACCATTAAACCTTTTATTAGCCCGAGCTCTGAAAGAATCCGAATGGAGTTTACTCAGAATGTGAAACAGCTGATTCAGGGAAAAGTTCCGGCTAAATTTCAGGATCAGGCGCAATCTTTAGCTACCCGTTCAATTAAAACGAACGTGAATGTGAACAATGGAGATACTGCGGTTATCGGGGGATTGATTCGGGATGAAGAAACCGAAAATACGAAAAAGGTTCCACTTCTTGGCGACCTTCCGTTGATTGGGTGGTTGTTTAAAGGAAAAGACGTTACAAAAACGAAACTGAATATGGTTGTTTTCTTAACTCCGAAAATTATGCGCTCACCTTCTGATCAAAGACAACTTCTTGATTACAAAGCTCAGGAGCGTTTGAATTTCGTTAAACAACAGGGCGGAAAAGATCCTTACGGCGCCACCATGGATAAAATCTTGAAAAAAGGCACTGGCGCAGCCCCGAGTGATAACGCGAATCCTCCTCTGGAGATTGAATAATCAGATTTGAATAGAAACCCGAACCTAAAAAAGGTAAATTGAAAATAATGGCTCAACTGGATATTTCGGCGGTTTTAACAAAGGCAACGTCTCTCACTTCAGAACAAATCAAGTCCGTTCTAAAGAATGCTTCTGTTACTCACCCTACTTCGGTAGGGGCAACGCTCTCGAAAAAAGAATACACAACCGCAGACGATTTAGTTTCTGACCTCTGTCGCGAGCTCGGAATGGATTTCATAAAAGACATTCCAATTAACGACATTTCGATTGATTTAATCCGTAACTTACCGATTAATTATGCCAAAACTCAAGGTGTATTACCATTTCGCGAAGAGGCCGATTCGGTTATTGTACTCACCTCCAATCCGGTAAATACAAAGGCACTCGATGACCTCCGAGTGATCTTTAACAAGCGTATCCGCCCGCTGGTTACCACTTCGCAGCGAGTGCAGGATGCTATTAACCGTGTTTACGAAAAAAACACTTCCAATATGAGTGGTCTTGATGAAATTGAAGAAGATGAAATGGATCTGGAAGACCCGATCATCGATTTACTAGAGGCCGGTGAAGATGACGCTCCAGTTATTAAACTGGTAAATGCTTTACTTTTTAGAGCAGTCAAAGAAAAGGCCTCAGATATTCATATCGAACCTTACGAAAAAGATATGGTTGTTCGTTATCGGACCGATGGTATTTTATACGATATTTTCAAGCCACCTAAAAAATTACAGAATGCAATCACCTCAAGAATTAAAGTCATGGCCAATTTAAATATTGCTGAAAAACGCTTGCCGCAAGACGGTCGCATTCCCCTTAAAGTCGGCGGAAAAGATATTGATATACGTCTCTCCTCTGTACCCACGACTCACGGAGAACGCTTGGTCATGCGTCTTCAAGACAAATCAACCCAGGTTCGAGAGCTCGCTCAAAGTGGATTTTCTGAGGAAACCCTTCGTATTCTCGACGACTTAATTGCTCGTTCCTATGGAATTGTCATCGTGACCGGCCCTACCGGATCAGGAAAATCAACCACGCTTTATGGTGCACTTGCAAAATTAAATAAGCCGGATATCAATATCTTAACTGTTGAAGATCCTGTGGAACAACGAATTCATGGAGTTGGACAGGTTCAAGTTAACGCAAAAATCGGATTAACTTTTGCCGCCGGGCTCCGATCTTTTCTTCGTCAGGATCCCGACATTATCATGGTGGGTGAGATTCGTGACTTAGAAACGGCCGAGCTCGCCATCAACTCTTCACTGACCGGTCACTTGGTTTTATCAACTATCCATGCCAATGATGCTGCGGGAGCTTTTCCCAGAATGATGGATATCGGTTGCGAACCATTTCTAATTGCCACATCTATTTTAGGAATATTGGCTCAGCGTTTAGTGCGCGTGCTTTGCCCGCATTGTAAAGTTTCGCACGTACCGTCCGACTTTGAATTAAATACTTTGGGTATTACTCGGTCGCAGGCCGTCGGTGCAAACATCTGTAAAACAAAAGGCTGCGATCAGTGTGGGCAAAAAGGTTACATCGGTCGAACCGTCATTGCAGAAATTTTGCCGGTTTCTGATGACATCAGATCTCTCATCATGCAGAGAAAAGACGGTAACACGATTAAAAAACAAGCGGTTGCAAACGGAATGAGAACTTTCCGCGACCACGGAATTCAGAAAGTTTTAGCCGGCATTACGACAATTGAAGAACTTATTTCCAATACGCAAATGGATATCTAAATTTTATGCCTATTTTTGAATATAAGGGTATTACCCGAGACGGAAAAAATACAAAGGGCATCGTCGATTCAGACAATCTACGCGCGGCCCGCTTAAAATTAAAAAAAGACGGAATCTTTGTCGTTGAAATTATCGACAAAAAAAAGTCAGCGGTGCAAAAGAAATCAACGCTTAAAATACGTTCCGGTTCGGTGCCGGTTAAAGATCTTTCACTCATGACAAGACAATTAGCCACTTTGATCAAGGCAAACATACCTTTAGTCGATGCCCTAACCGCCGTCGCCGAGCAAGTCGAAAATCCGGTTTTGTCAGTTGCCGTGTCGGACTGTAAAAACATGGTTAACGAAGGTCAATCTCTGCATAAAGCCTTGTCGAAATATCCAGAGGTTTTCAATGTTATTTATGTTTCAATGGCTGAAGCCGGCGAAATGTCAGGAACCCTTGATACTATTCTACTTCGACTGGCAGAATTTACCGAAGCCCAGGCCGAGCTCAGGCAGCGAATAAGTGCTGCGATGACTTACCCGATTATTATGCTCGTGGTTATTACTTTAGTTATTTTTGGATTATTTACGACGGTGTTACCGAAAATTCTGACAATTTTTGAATCTTTCCCCGATATTACTTTGCCTTGGTACACTCAGGCCATTGCCTCAATTAGTCAGGTTTTTGTTAACAACTGGTACTTCTTCGCAGGCTTCATTATTATAGGCGTTTTACTCTTTCTGAACTGGAAAAACTCAACCGAGGGAAAAAAATCTTGGGATGCAGTATCTTTGAAAATTCCACTGTTCGGCGAAATTACCAAGATGGTGGCAATATCGCGATTTACCAGAACTCTGGCAACCT
>JAYVIY010000414.1:0-6849 GCA_043769795.1 Pseudobdellovibrio sp.
AGGCTTTCAGATCATTTTAAGCCAAGGTGGTATTATGCTTCAATTAAAGGGTAAGCCCGTCGCTGAAAACATCTATAATCAGATCAAAGAAAAGCTTAAGTTAAGTGCGGTCCGCCCGCATTTGGCTGTAATTTTAGTTGGTGATGATCCCGCGAGCCAGGTTTATGTTTCGCATAAACAAAAAGCCTGCGAGATGCTGAACTTTAAATCTTCTTTGATACTTCTTCCAGCCTCAACCAGCACAGAGCAACTGACAGCTAAAATACAAGAACTTAATCTGGCAAATGACGTTGACGGGATCTTGTTGCAGTTACCTTTGCCGCCTCAATTAGACTCAAAAAAAATGTCAGATTTAATTTCACCGTCGAAAGATGCCGATTGCTTGACCGCTACTTCGTTGGGTTTGCTGATGGCAGGCCGCCAGGTGGTTTCCTCCTGCACACCAACCGGAATCATTGAAATTCTTAAATACTATAATCTTTCAGTAGCTAGTAAAAGCGTGTTGGTGATTGGGCGCAGCCTCATCGTGGGGTTACCGCTTTTTCATTTACTCACTCAACAAAACGCCACTGTTACCCTGGCTCATTCAAAGACCGAAAACCTGAAAGAGTTAGTTAAAAATTTTGATTTTGTATTCGTAGCAGTTGGCAAGCCGCATTTTTTACAAGCCAGTGATTTTAAAAAAGATGCTGTTGTCGTAGACGTCGGCATTCATAGAACGGATTCAGGCTTGGTCGGCGACGTCAATCCTGCCGGAGGGGAAGGGCATTTGCAGGCCTTGTCGCCGGTTCCGGGTGGCGTTGGCCCCACAACGATTGCAATGCTCATGCAGAACACTTCAAAGCTTGCAGCTCATCGTGAAAAAAACCGGGCTTAAGCAAAGATGAAATACTGGAAAACCAAAAAAGCTCACGACTTTAGAATTCGATCCCGACATCCCTGGGTGTTTTCAAATGAACTTCTTGAAAGCCCAAAAGGTATACTTCCGGGTGAAGTCATCGAGTTGCATGACATTCAGGGAAATTTTCTGGCCCGCGGCTACGGCAATCCGCACTCGTTAATATCGTTTCGTGCCATGAGTTTTTCACAAAAAGAAAACTTCAGCATGGAACCTGAATCTTTAGCTGAACGTCTTTTTCAGGCCTGGCTGTTTCGTCACCGCAGTGGATTTCGAAAGAGCTTCAGAATCTGTTATTCTGAGGCCGACCAAATGCCCGGACTCATTCTGGATCGCTATGTTTTTGAAAAAAATAATGAATTGTTTCAGGTATTTTCATATCAGCTACTGACATCCGGAATGGACGTTGCTTTTAAGTCGGGCGAAAATTGGCAGAAAATATTTCAACAATTGGTTGAAAAAACAATTGCCGAAAAATTCACAGAAATTGACTGGCCGCATACTCTGATTCTACAGAGAAACGACGTTAATATCCGAAAACTCGAAGGGCTGGCCGTTGAAGAGCCGCAAGTTTTAAAAACTGTTGCAGGTGAAACCCTCACAGAAGTTAATATTCAGATACTCAATGTGGTTAATCCCGACGCTGAAGTGATTTTTAACGTCAATTTGATTGAGGGCCAAAAGACCGGATTTTTTCTCGATCAGACATTTAACATGAGATTAGTTATCGAACATCTCGGGCGTCAAAAAGATCTTTTAAGAAAGAAGAAAGTCAGAATTCTCGATCTTTGTTGTTACATGGGGCAGTGGTCTTCGCAGATCGTATCGAATTTGAGAACTTGGAATATTGACTGCGAAGTTCACCTTGTGGACGTTTCTGAAATGGCACTGGAAAAAGCGCGGCAGAATCTGAAACCATATGGCATCGAAGTGTATTCCTATAAGAAAGATGTACTCAGTCTTTCAGAGATTTCAGAATTAAATTCAAAAAAATTCGATGTGATTATTTCAGATCCGCCGGCCTTCGTTAAGAATAAGAAGGATTTACACCAAGGTTTGGCGGCTTATACAAAATTGAACACTCAGGCTTTCAAATTAGCCGACCGCGGCGCTGTCGTTGCTTCCTGCACCTGTTCGGGTGCTGTTCAGCTTGAAGACTTTAAAGAAGCGCTTCGTAAATCTATTTTAAAGTCAGGCGCGAATGCACGCTGTTTAGCCTATGGTGGGCAAGGCTTTGATCATCCGAATCTAATGACCTTTCCAGAAGGCTACTATTTAAAAATGGTTTTACACCAACTGGATTAACCAAAACTTTAAGATCAGTTTTTGTCGTGGCGGTTACGATAGGCGAACCAAAACAAAGAGAAAGTCGAAATGGCAAAAAACAACCACATCCAGGCGATGCTGGTTTCTTCGGGGTGCGCCGTGGCTTCAATTCCGAAAAAATAGACGGCCGTCTTAATGATAAACATCGATTGAATAAATGCCCACGTGTACTTAAAAAATTTCCAGAAAATCTGCTGCTCTTCGGTTTTTTTCTTTTCTGGCTTATTTACCTGAGATTGGAAGCCCCAAAAGTCATTTGCCAAAAAGTCGCGAACAACTGCGGGCCAAGCTTCTTCTAGTGATAATCTTGATAAATTGACAGAAAATAAAAAACCGGCTTTTTCGGTGATTTTCAGGCGGTTCTCATTTGAAAAATAAGTAGAAAGATGGGCAGTCAGATCAAGCCAGTAATTTTTTGAAATCTCTTGAATATGAGCATCTAAATTATTTTCGTGCTGACACGACTCAACAAAAAAATCGGAGAATTCTTTTTCAGTTTTCACGTCCCTTGTGTATCATAATTCAAGACTTATGCAAAACCTAAAATCCAATCCGCTGGCTGAAATTCTGATAACCCTGTTTCTGGGTGCGCTTATAGGTTTTATTACATTGGTTTTTATAAACTGTTTGTCTGTTATCGAAGTGCTGCAGCAGCAGCTTAACAATGAAATTTCTTACCACCTTGTGGCGATTCCGTTTGTTTTGTTTCTGATTGATTGGACGAAGAAAAATACCCTTTACTTTCCAACGAGATCGGCGCATTTGACTGACGAAAAATCTTCAAGCTACTGGACAGTTTTTATGTCGTTTTTTCATTTTTTCGGAACCTTGCTCAGTCATATTTCAGGAGTTAGTGTAGGTCGTGAAAGTGCCGTAGTGCTGTTTTCGGCGGGCCTTTCACGACTTTTCAATCTGACCTGGACATTTTGGGGTCCGATAGCAGGCTCTATTGGTTTTTCCGCGGTTGTAGGGCAGTTCTGGGTGGCCCCTTTTTTTATGATGGAGCTGTTCGGACGCACGGGCATGTTGCAGAAAATTTATTGTTTTATGGGAGCCATGGTTGCAGTCTTGATTATTAAGACTTTCAATTCGCACGTACTGCTTAGTTACTCGGCTGCGGCCAACGACATTGGCTTTTTCAAAAAATTAATTTTTATATTTTTCTTTGCCGGTAGTGCCGGCTATTTGATGAGAATTTATAAAAAATTATATTCAAGTTTTTCTGCTTACTTCATAAAACGGTCGATCTGGGTAAAAATGCTGATTGCAACTTTGCTTGCATTTTTTCTATCTCTTCCGGAATTCAGAAAATATCAGAGTTTAGGTTTGAGCCAGATTTCCGCAGATAATTTTGTTTCGGGTTCAATTCTGGATGCATTTTCTAAACTATTTTTTACTTTGATTTCAACGACGTTAGGGTTTTTAGGCGGCGAGTTTATTCCGCTTATTTACTCCGGTATTCATTTCGGTTATGGATTTTTTAATTACTTTGGTTATGATGCTATGCTGGGGGCGGCTCTGGGTACCTACCTGCTTTTCGCTGCCGCCACGCGTTTTAAATGGACCAGCTATGTATTGGCTTTATCTCTATTGGGCTTCAGTTGGTGGTTTTGGGCCTTTTTTGCCGTTTCAATTGCAGTTGGTTTTTCAGGAACAAGTAGTATTTATAGAAAAGAATATGCCAGATAATTGCCTTTTCGTTTTGACACTCTAAAACAAGCATAACTATAATTTAAGCAGTTAAGAGGGGTATTTCATGAAGAATTCTCTGAATTTAGGTGTTTTGATTTTGTTCGTTTTGGCCATTGTTTCGTGCTCTAAAAGCAAAGATGGAAATTTTGAATCCCGAATAAAGTTTGATGCGAAGCCTCAGGTGAAAGACATTTTGCAGGGCAAATCAAAAGCCGAAGTTTTGAAAATGAAATATAAAGCCCTTTTAGTTAACTGCACTGTTGAAGCCCAGAAAATTACAAAATTTGAAGATACTTTCCAAACGCTCAGCACCTCGCCCGAACCTCCGGCGCCCGATAATCCGGTTTCTAACCCTAAAAAAAACACTGTCGTCTATGATATTAAATTGCAGCAACTTGTCGATCGCGAGCTAACTAAAGACGTCGTCGTCAATTTAACTTCGACAAAAGATAATCAGGAGTTGAATTTAGAACTCACTTTTAAGCCTTTGAGTTTTCAGGAAGCTCTGAACATCGATATGAATAAGAAAAAATATATAATGAAGCATACTCCGGTTATGACCTATCAAGGTAATTTCCAGTTATTGCATTCAGATTCGTCTACAATCGTCGGAAAAATTCAAGGAAAGATTTTCGAAAAAATTCACCCACAGGAAAGTGAACTTATTGCCGTCGAAATCGGTCATGATAAATATGTTTTTATGATGTCATGCAGCCTTGACCCTTCTATTAATCCCGAAAATGCAACACTAGCCGCCGAGTTTAACAATCAATGGACCGAAATAGACTGTCTTGCACCCAAAAATGAACTGGAAAGAGCGGTATGCAAATGAAACTTTTTTTTATAGTTGTTGCTTTGCTTTTTTCGGCAAACCTATCGTTAGCCGCGCAGTTTGAGGCTAAACCGGTAGCTGATTTGATAAAGCTTGTCGAAAGTGGAACTTTTGTTCAAAAAGAAGTGGGATTGGTATTCGGATTTGTTTCGATTAAGAGCTGTCTTTACATATCAGACGAAGTGATTATTTTAAAAAATTATTGTGTGCCGGCCAGAGATTATCCCGCAAAGGGCTATACGATTTTTTCGCGCGAATTCGGAATAATTGATTTATATGAGGAGCAAATTGAAACCGATCTTAAGCGAGATATTATGATTTCTACATTTCCAGACATTCTTAAAGATTATTTATCTTCATCACTTTCGAGTTATGATATTACAGCACTCAATGAAATTCTCGAAAAATTGTATTATAAAAATGACCCAGCCTGTTGGTCCACGAACATAAGTTTCGACACCGGCCTTCCAGTTGTTGAATGCTCAGCTGCCGGCGTAGTTCATTTTGATCAATGGGCAACTGAAACTCAGGCGCTCACCGGAAGTCTTGACGACTGGAAGAAACTGATCGGGAGCGTAGAAACCTCTTTAAATAAGTAGGCTATTCGCCCAGCGCTTCAATAATCTGAGGTTCGATTTGATCAAGCCAGAATTTAAGATCTCTTTGTTTGGATGTCAGATCGTGATGTGCGTCCCACTTAACTTCGTATTTATCTGACTTGGCTTTAAGTTCGAGAATACCGCCACCAATTGATGTGCTTAGGTCTTTATCTTTAATTTTGATTACACAAGGTAAGCTAATACCACGGGTTTTATATAATTCGACGACGGATATTGATTCGATTTTATAGTCGTCACAAGCGGCGATTTCTGCCAGTGCTTTGTAAAAGGCTACGGAATTGTCGGTGCCATCAAGCGTGGTACAACGGGAACGATCATCCATTATTTTCTTTAGTTTTTCTTCATTCGGAGCGCAGTGTTTGTAAGTTGCTTGCGCAAAAACAGGGGCCGCAAAAAAACTTGTTATTAATGCCAGATAAAGAAATTTCATTTTTTCTCCTCGTTGTTGATTCATAACTTTGCCAATTTCATGCCCAGAAAAAACACTCTAACCTATTGATTATATTGAATTTATACGTTTCAACATGATATATGTTGAACTAAAATTCAGCAGGTGCATAGTTCTTGAACAGTTCTTTTTCAGAAGCCGGCTTCAAAGACAAAGTCATTACTGTTACCTTTAATGATCAACATTTTGTCGGAAGTTTGAAAAAAAGCTTCACCCTTGTCGTTAAGTTTAAATTGTGAGGTTAATATGGCGGCGTCTTCTCCGGTCGCCTCAAAACGCATACTTTTTTTAGCTGAAAAAATAACGTTTTTAGATTTATTTAGAATTATCTGGCACTGATTTTTGTACTCACCGCAAACCAGATTGAAATCGCGTTGTGGGCTCACAATGCTTTTTCCTTTTCCGAGCATTGTATCCTGTTCGGGGACAGACATAATCATATATAGATCAGTGGAATCTGAGTCTGAATTTCCGAACGGGTCAGTCGGGGTAAGTAAGGCCATTGCATTTCGATCACCAGGAAAAAACTGCAGCCGAGTGGCAGAAAGCGCCGTTAGCGAAAAAACAACCGGTAAGGCTAATATTAAGTATTTCATAACTCAAGTCTTTCATAATCCGGGTATTATGAGCAACCAAAAACCATAGGGATAAAATTTCACAGGCACGAGGTTAATCTACTCACCGAGTATAAATAATTCAGCTTAAAGACGATTAAGAGCGGTTAACGAATTCAGACTGATGGCAAGGCATTTGCTTTCAGAAGAAACAGGAAATCAAAACAACAATATATGTTTGTTCAGAATAACCATAACGAAAGGATTTTTTATGTACAACTCGCCATTATCGAAACAACCTGAAAATAAACTGGATGGGGCCGCGCGATCTATCAGCGGAGCCGCAGATACAGTTAGTGAACGTCTGGAAAAATTTTCTCACGAAGCTGGAAAAAGAATGGGAAATCTCAGCTCAAGAGTGACTGAGGGCGCTTCTGAATATGCCGACACCAGTCGTGAATATATCAGAGAAAATCCGC
>JAYVIY010000415.1:0-2511 GCA_043769795.1 Pseudobdellovibrio sp.
GTTCCGCTGATCAATGCCGGCTGGGGCAAGCAAGGGCATCCCACGCAGGCCTTGCTGGACATGCTGACTGTATATGAAAAATTTAAAACGCTTGAAAACAAAAATATTTTATTTGTAGGCGATATTAAACATTCTCGTGTGGTTTCATCGCACTTAGAGCTGGCGCCGCTATTAAATTACAATATTGGTTTTTGTGCTCCGGAAGAATTCTTAAGTTCTCCATTTGAGCCTAGCGTAAAATTATTTACCAAGCTGAATGAGGCCCTCGAGTGGGCCGACACAGTCATCGCTTTGAGAGTGCAAAAAGAAAGACACGACAATGAGAATCTGTTTCTCCTTGAGGACTATCGTGAAAATTTCGGTTTAAATTCGAAAAAACTACTAAATCTGAAAGAATCCGCTTTGGTCATGCACCCCGGACCGGTTAATTATGGGGTCGAGATCGAATCAGAAGTTTTGAGTGACCCAAGATGTGTTATATTAAAACAAGTTGAAAACGGAGTTTTTCTGCGTGAGGCCTTGATCCGGAAAATCTTCGAGAATAAAAATGGCATTACAGGATGATTATGAACAAAAGTTTTCTCGTACTTGAAGATGGCGAGTTTTTCCAGGGGAATGCCCTCAGCGAACAGTCTGTATTTCCCGAAAGAGCCGGAGAAGTGGTTTTTAATACTTCTCATTCGGGCTACGAAGAAATAGCTACCGACCCCTCTTATTTTTCACAAATTATCGTGATGACGGCGCCAATGCAGGGAAATTATGGCTCTGATAAAAAAGTCTGGGAATCTTCGCAGATGTGGATTCAGGGTTTTGTCTGCGTACAGATGCAAAATACTTCACGTGAAAATTCATGGGTAAAGCGTCTCATTGAAAATGAAGTTCCAGTCTTAACAGAGGTTGATACCCGACGCCTGGTTATAAAACTGCGTTCAAACGGCACACCATGGGGGGCTCTCGTAGTCGCGCCTAATATCGACGAAGCTAGAGTAAAAGCCAAATACCTCATCGAAAAACAAAAAAACATCGATAGCGACTGGGTCTACCTCTGTTCTCGAAAAGGAATAGAAGACCTGGCCGGAAGTAGCCCTAACGGTCCTCGGGTAGCGGTATTAGATCTGGGTTCAAAAGAAAATATAATTCGCGAACTATTACTGCGTTGTTCGCATGTTCGGATTTTTCCGTCGCGCACTGATGCTAAAGTCATAGCTGATTGGAAACCCGATTCTCTCCTTTTAACGAATGGACCCGGAGACCCAGCGGCGGTCAAGATCGCACCAGAAACCGTTTCGGCGTTTCTCGGAAAAATACCTGTTTTCGGAATCTGCATGGGGCACCAGATATTGTCTTTGGCCTTAGGTGCAAAGACTTATAAAATGAGATTCGGTCACCGCGGCGCTAATCATCCGATTCGAGACAAGTTATTGAAACAGATTTACGTCTCGAGTCAGAATCACGGTTATGCCGTCGATGAAAATTCGCTACCGGACCATGTTTCGGTAACTCATACAAATCTAAACGACAACAGCGTAGCAGGGTTCTATTCTAAAAAACTTAATTGTTTAGGAATTCAGTACCATCCCGAGAGTCGACCGGGGCCACATGAGGCACAAAAACTTTTTGATTACTTCGTATCTCAAATGCACAAAATAAATTCTGAAAAGAGCCTTAACCATGCATTATGATGCGTTCAAACAGTCTTTAAAAAAACTGATCGGATATTACACGGGTAGCGAATTTGCATCTGAATTGAATAATGCAAAAAAAGTGTTTTTTGAAAATACCGGTTCGCTAGACGAAAACAAACCGAATTTCAATCTTCGGATGCACCAGTTCTATGAGTGGTATTTTCTGACGCGTCCGTTGAAAAGTTACATGAAAACGCCGCTGGCGGTTTGCGACCAGCACCGTGACCTTCGACTGAGCCCTGAAGACACCAGAGCAATTGAAATTCTAAAAGAGACACATCAACATATTCTTTTTGAATACGTAAAGATGAAAGACAATATCATCCACGTTAAAAATCTGATGACCAATAAGAAGATGGAAATCGAACAAGGTAATCTGGTTTTCGGCTTCGACAGCAAAGAGTTTTTTCAGGCTCGAATCGTTCAAATTCATAAAAAAATGTACTTTTTAGATAGTTTTTGCTTTCACCCGGAATCGTCACAGAAGTTTATTCTCGCAGAAATAAAGAATCTTCAGACCAACCCAGATTTAAGTCTCGAGGATTTTTTGTTACGATTAAATAAAATGCGCTATAAATTTGAACAATATAAACATGTAAAGCCAGAGCTGATTTATACCAACGATAACAAGTTAGGACTCTAAATGCCTAAGATGAACGACATCAAAAGAATTCTGATAATTGGTAGCGGTCCTATTCAGATCGGCCAGGCATGTGAGTTTGATTATTCAGGTACTCAAGCCTGTAAAGCTCTTATGAATGAAGGCTATGAAGTCATTCTGGTCAATTCTAATCCGGCCACCATCATGACAGATCCTGAAATCGCA
>JAYVIY010000416.1:0-6834 GCA_043769795.1 Pseudobdellovibrio sp.
TTGAGGGCTTCAAGGTCAGATTGCATTTGTAAAAGTTGAGATTCACTGCCCACTTCGATGGTTTGGGCCTCATCAAAAATACGTTGAGCTTCATCGGCCGCCAATTTTAAGTTAACGTACTGGGCGGAAGAAAGCCATAATTCCAGATCTTCGATCTGATTTTTGATATTGCGATAGCGCTCAGCTCTTTGAGCCTGGCGTTGTAATGAATCAATCTGGCGCTTCAATTCACCGATAATATCCTGCAATCGCACCAGATTCTGGTCGGTTGAAATGAGCTTACGTTGAGATTCTTTTTTTCGAGCTTTAAACTTAGTAATTCCGGCCGCTTCCTCAATTAACATACGGCGGTCTTCGGGCTTAGCGGTAATAATTTTACCGATCATACCCTGCGCAATAATAGAGAAACCTTTACTACCCGCGCCGGTGTCCATGAAGATTTCCTGAACATCTTTTAAACGGGCCACTTCTTTATTAATATAGTATTCACCTTCGCCGTTGCGGTGAAGTTTTCGGGTCACCATGATTTCAGAATGCTTAAGATATTTAGCCGGAAATGGTCCGCCATCGTTTTCAAGGGTTAAAGAAACTTCGCACATACCGTGAGGGGCATAGCCTTCACTTCCGGCAAAGATCACATCAGTCATACTGCTGGCGCGCAGGTCTTTTGCGGATTGGTCTCCCATGACCCACATCAATGCATCTACGATATTAGACTTGCCACAACCATTTGGGCCCACAACACCGGTTATTCCCGCATCGAATTGGATGACGGTTCGGTCTTTAAAAGACTTAAAACCAATGAGTTCTAACTTTTTTATTCTCACGATTACACCCCCAAAAAAGCACAGGATTCAGCACCCTATAACTGTCCTTTGGTCTGGAGAGTGAGTCAATACTGAAAATTAAAGAGAACAAGATTTGAGCACAAAGTTCTCAAGCCATATATGTGAAGATAGCGGGGATGATTTCAAAGCTTTGCCGGTTTCATGCAAAACCAGAATAGAATCTTCTATTTTTCTCACTGACCACAGGCGGGCCTGGTCGCTGTAAGACTCGATAAAATAGGGAGCAATTCCGGCTTGGCTCGCAAGTTTTGCGCCGCCAATACCCTGATCTAAACCCGTTCTTACTGACAATAAAATTCGCATGTGTCGAGCCACCAGCGCAATGATCGCGTGTTCGCTCTGCCCTTGATCAAGCAAGTTAACCAGCTGCTCAAGTGCCAGGACCCGGTCGCGTTTTCCTAAAGCGTCGGTAAAATCAAAAATATTTTCTTCACGACTGACCGAAACCACTTCATTGACGTCAGTGATTTCAATATTTGACTTTTCGCCAATATAATCCTGAATTCGATAAACCTGGCTTTGCAATTCAGTTAAATTGTTACCGACTAAGCGGTGCAAGCGATGAATAGCATCATTAGTAATACTGAGTTTCTGAACTTTGCACATATGCGAAATCCACTGCGGAATGGCGTTCGCATAGGGTTTTTTAAATTCAACGCAAACGGCTTTATCGAGCACTGTTTTATAAAACTTTTTTCGTTTGTCTATTTTTTCTGCGAACATCACCAAAACGGTCGAAGTCACCTGATTGGTAATAACCGCTTCAAGCTCTTGCAGCTCAGTTTCTTTAAAATCATCGAGGTTTTTTATAATAACTAAACGCTGCGGAGTAAAAACCGGCAAGGTTTCAATTGAGTCTTTAACCAAGGTAACGTCGGCATCGCCGGCATAAAACAAAGAGTAATTGAAATCCATGGTCGACTCGGTCAAAACAGCCTGTTTAAAGCTATCAATACAACCATTGAGCAAATAGGGCTCGTCACCATAGAGAAAATAAACCGGCTTAAGGCTTTTGTTTTCTAAGTCTTTGTATAATTTCTGAGAGTCTATACTTGCCATTATTACCTAAAAAACTTCCTAAAAATTTTCGACCATGCGATCAAAGGCTGCCTGCATCATCTCTTTTGAGAGAGCGTCCAAAGTTTGCCTTTTCGCCGAGTGGTTGTAAAGTGCGTTAGACGTATTAATAACTGGTAGCGTAATTTGCGGAGCTGAGTAATTTGTAGCCTGCGTAAATTCTCCGCTCCACAGAACTGCACCGCTGCCTTTTCTGAGCAATCTTAATTCAATATTGGCAGTGACTGTATATTGAGTGGCGATCACGGTTTCAGTTGGTAAATACTTCGTATTTTTTGCTTCAATCACCGACTCAACGGCCACCACCGAAATGCCGAGAATCCGACCTTGCAAAATAGCCTGCGCATCGGCTTCATCATTTTTAATTTGTACAAACTTTGATCTCAAGGCCTCCGTTTTAAGAGAGTTTGTAAAAACAGTTTCGACACCAACTTCGCCTGAGTCATTTTTAAAAAGCGGAATCTGAACAATTTTTACGTTTCCCGGAAGCGAATCGGACTGCGCGCTGAGTTTGTAAGCACAGCCGCTTAAAAAAAATTGAATGACTGAGGCTGTTATTATCAAAAAAAGAAGCGAATATTTATTCTTCATCTGCTTTAATAAATCCGCAAGGAAACACTAATGTCAAATGCTATTCTTCTCGCTCCAGGTCCCGTTCAGCTGCATCCCGAGGTGCAGAAGATTTTAGCACAGCCGATGATTCATCATCGCACTCCTGAATTTGATGAAATACTTAAACGTGTTTTAAAAAATTTAAAATTTTTCTTTCAAACAAAAAATCAGGTTTTTATTCATACTTCAACCGGCAGCGGCGGCCTTGAATCAGTTCTTGTTAATGTGCTTTCGCCAAATGATGAAGTGCTGGCCATTGTGTCAGGAAAATTCGGTGAGCGCTGGGTCGACATGGCTGAAGTTTTCGGCGCCAAGGTTCATCGTCTGAATATTGACTGGGGAAAAAGTGTTGAAGTCTCTGATGTTGAAAATTTTCTGAAAAAAAATACAAACATTAAAATAGTCATGTGTCAGGCCTGCGAAACCAGCACGGCAACAGCCCACGACATAAAAGCCTTGGGCGAAGTGATCGCGAAAACTGAAGCCTTGTTTTTAGTCGACGGAATTACCGCCGTCGGTGCTTACGACATTAAAATGGATGAATGGTCTATTGATGGCCTGGTGGCCGGTAGCCAAAAAGCCGTAATGCTTCCGACGGGGCTTAGCTTTGTGTCGCTTTCAGAAAAAGCTTGGGCGCTGGCCGAAAAAGCAAGCTGCCCGAAGTTTTACTTTGATTTGCGCAAAGAACGAAAAGCCAATCAAAATGGCGAAACCTTTTACTCTTCAAATGTTCCACTAATAAAAGCCCTCGATTTTGTATTAAGCCGCATCTTTGACATCGGCCTAGCAAAACATTTTGCGCAACTAAGACGGCGGGCTGACTTCACCCGCGAAATCGCAAAAATAATGGGTTTAGAGCTCTATTCATCCGCACCCAGTGATTCAGTAACCGCACTAAATGTTCCGCAAAATATTGATGGCGTAAAACTGCGCTTAGACCTTGAATCAAAATATCAGCTTACAGTCATGGGCGGGCAAGATCAGCTTAAAGGCAAAATTATTCGTATTGGGCATATGGGTTACATTCTTGATGAGCACTTGATCGAAACTATGCACCGACTTTCACTGGGTTTAAAAGATTTTGGTTTTACAATTGATCCCGAAAATATCAAAACCCAATGCATATCTTGGTTGAAAGCGCGCGCCCTATGAAAAACATTTTAATCTGCGAAAGATTTGCTTACGAAGCTGAAATCGGCCTTAAGCAAAATAAAAACTTTAATGTCAGTGCGTTTACACCCGAAAAATTAGAAACGGCCAACGCCCTTATTATTCGCTCAAAATTTGTAATCAACGCTGAACTCTTAGAAAAAGCAAAAAATCTAGAAGTGATTGTGACTTGCACCAGTGGTTTTGAACACATTGATCTAGCATCAACCCAAAAAAAAAATATTACGGTGATGTTTACACCCGACGCCAATGCCCGCGCCGCCGCTGAACTGACTTGGTCATTGTTACTAGCCTCTGCAAGGCACATAACTTCAGCTCATAAAGATTTAAAGGCCGGAAACTGGAACCGCGAACCCTACTTAGGCCATGAGTTATCGAATAAAACCATCGGAATCATCGGCCTTGGCCGCATTGGTAGCCTTGTTGCGAAATTTGCTAACGCCTTTAATATGGAAGTTTTAGCTTTTGACCCCTATGTGGATGAATCTGTTTTTACTGCTGCTCAGGCCCAGCGGGCCAGTTACGAAGAAGTATTAAAACAGGCCGATTTTATTAGCTTTCATGTGCCGGCAACAAAAGAAACAAAAAACATGTTTAATCGCAGCCACCTAGAAATAGTGCAGCCGAATTTAACGGTGATTAATACCTCTCGTGGTCCAACGATTAACGAAGACGATTTGGTCACGGCCCTTTTAGAAAACAAAATTAAATTTGCAGCACTTGATGTTTTTGGTAAAGAACCACTTATGAAAGATGCGAAGATTTTAAAATGCCAGAACGTCTTAGTAACTCCGCACATCGGGGCCTATACTGAAGAAGCTTTTTTAAAAGCCTCTCTTGAAGGCACCAAACGAATCACCGAATTTTTTGAACAGAATAAATCACAAAATACCTTGCCACTTAAAAACGATTGGGGAAGTCTATCGTTTGCAGAAAGGACATAAATATATGTCAGCTACAGTTGTTATCGGAGCTCAATGGGGAGATGAAGGAAAAGGCAAACTAGTCGACGTACTGGCGGCCAATTCTGACATGGTTGTTAGGTTTCAGGGCGGATCGAACGCGGGCCATACTTTGGTCGTCAACGGAAAAAAAACTGTATTGCATTTAATTCCGTCAGGAATTTTACACACCGATAAAATCTGCGTGATTGCAGCCGGTGTTGTGGTCGATATTTTTGGCCTCACTGAAGAAATTCGTAAATTAAAAGAAACCAAATTCGATATTACCCCTAACCGCCTATTAATTTCTGACAGCGCCACAGCCCTGCTTCCGTACCATAAAGTGCTTGATCAGGCCCGCGAGCGCGCCCTTTCTGAAGGTAAAATCGGAACCACCGGCAAAGGCATTGGCCCGGCCTACGAAGACCGTGCCTCGCGCCGGGCTTTGATTATGTCTGATTTATTCGACACCGAAGCTAATCTAATGGCCAAACTTGAATTCGTACTGAAAGAAAAAAACGTCTTACTCACAAAGATGTATGATCTTCCTGAAATCAAAGCCAAAGACATTTACGACCAAATTCAAACCGTGATCGGCGACTTAAAACCTTATCGCGCCCCGGATGTAAGCCTTCTGATCTCACAAAAACTAAAACTGGGTAAACGAATCTTATTTGAAGGCGCCCAAGGCACGCTGCTTGACGTGCACCACGGCACGTATCCCTTTGTAACAAGCTCTTCAACTGTAGCCGGATCTGGCTCAATCAGCGCAGGAATTGGCCCTCACCACCTATCAAAAATCATCGGCGTGTTCAAAGCCTATTGCACTCGCGTTGGTAGCGGACCATTTCCGAGTGAACTACTGAATGAAGTGGGTGCTAAAATTCAAAAAGACGGAAATGAATTCGGCTCGACCACCGGTCGCGCCCGCCGCTGCGGCTGGCTTGACTTAGTGGCTCTGAAATATGCCATTCGCCTCAATGGAATTAACAGCCTGGCTATGATGAAATTAGACGTTCTTTCAGGGCACGACCAAATCGGAATATGTGTGGGTTACAAACTTGGTGAGGAAACAATCACCGACTTTCCTCCATCAACTGAAATAGTAAGCAAACTTGTTCCGATTATAGAATATTTACCAGGATGGAAAGACGACTTAACCGACATAAAATCAGTTAAAGAATTGCCTCTGAATGCGATCAATTTTATGAATTTTGTCTCTCAAAATGCGGGTTGTCCGATCGATGTGGTTTCGGTAGGTCCCGATCGTGATCAAACTTTGTGGATTAAGCACTTGTTTAAAGATTGAGCAAGAGAAAAAAACGTTTGACTGAATACGCTCTCTGATAGAAATTAGCGATTCGATTTAAGATGTGGTTCGCTAGCTCAGCTGGTAGAGCATTTCACTTTTAATGAAAGGGTCGATGGTTCGAATCCATCGCGAGCCACCAATTTTTTATCGAATTCTCTAGAACGTTTTATACCAGAAACGTTCGCACTGTTCCCATCGTCTAGTGGCCTAGGACACCTCCCTTTCACGGAGGATACACGAGTTCGAATCTCGTTGGGAACGCCAATTTGTTTCTTCTTTAATTTCATATACTTACAAGGTAAACCATCTATAGACTTTCGAACTGGAGTTATTAGTGGCGACTAACCTTAAGCAATTCTTACTTTCTAAAATGAGAATGTCTGGTCCATACCAACCTATCGTAATTAAAAATATTATCTTAAATGACGGCGAAGTTAGTATCGATAAAGTTGCAGAGGACTTAAGTCGTTGCGACCCTGAGAGCCAAAAGTACTACAGAAGTAAATTGGCAATATTTCCGAAACAGGTTCTAGCAAATCACAAAGTAGCGGAACTCAAAGATAATAAATGGAGATTTTTTAAAGACCTTATTTTTGATACTTCAGAAAGAGAAGAAATTCTAAAAATTTGCGATTCTAAACTAGATGATTATTATGCCAAACACCCGACTGATTTGGACGCAAATAATGGTTGGGGCCGAAAAAGAATACTAATGTTAGAAAAACAACCCTTTTGTAGTCTATGCGGAGCCAAGCCTAGCCTTGATGTTGAGTTAGATTGTCGAATTTCCGTGATTTGTACCAGGCGATTTCCTGATTGTGTACCACCCTTAAATTCTTAAGCAGCGGTTATTGATTTGCAATTTCCACTGGTA
>JAYVIY010000417.1:0-2506 GCA_043769795.1 Pseudobdellovibrio sp.
GCAGCGCCAGCTGAACTTTCAATGGCCGTCGCGACCATCGCGTTGGTGCTCATATTTGGGTCGGTCGAGTTGGTTCGCATCCATTGATCAAAAGCATAACGGTTAGGCGCCCCTGCAAGTAACAAATTAATGTAATTGCGCGAGCCCAAAACCCCCGCGGTTTCAGCTTGTGCTTGTTTGATGAGACCCATAGCCATGACGCCGGCGAGTCTTTCAACAGGAGAAGGTATTAATGTTGAAATTCCACTGGCAAGACTTCCCTTTAAAAATAATCGTCGATTCATTCCTTTGCCATTCATCATTTACTTCTCCTTTCTTCAACCTACCTAGGGTTTAAACGATCGATTTTTATAATAACCTGAAGCCATAATTTCTTTAATAACCGCTTTGGTCGATTGCGTATCTTTAAGTGTTAGCGCGAGCCTCTCAACAAATTTTCGATCTGCAATGGCTTCGCTCGAAAGAGATTTATTTAAATCGGCATAACGCGGATCAAGCCTGTCATATAAGGCCACATCAATTCCTGTGAAAAATTTAAAATACCGTTTCGCTGCACATTGGTAGAAATCGTTAGTTTGGCTAAGGGCCGTTCCTAATTCAGAAATATTCTGAACGGCTTTATTGATCAGTTGTCCGTCGCTAAACGAACGAAAATAAAGTCGGCCTATCGACTTTTGCCGATGAAAGTTAACTACCGGCTCCGAGGGCCACCCTTGTTCTGAGGCCAGATCAGGCCGATAGGTCGACATCAAATAGCCGGTCTTTGATTGCACGTTTTTACCTGCGGAAATACGTGTAAAATCCGTACCGGTTAAAACAACATTGCGGGCCGTGTAACCCATCTGATCAAGAGTTCCATGACATTGCAGACAACTGAGCGAGTTTCTAAAAGAAGCCGTTGATTTACCGATGAGAAACTGCGTCACATCAGATTCTCGTAACGCAGGTAAATTCGCACACAAAAATGTTTCCATCGTTGTCTTTGCCCAACGTCTCGGCACCTTGGTTTGCCCGTTCATATTAAGACCAAGTTCATGGCCAAAATTCAAAAGTAGATAAATTGGCGTGCCTATGACTCCGCCTCCGAGTGTCTGGTACAAATTAGAATTTGTACTAAATCCTTCAATAGTATCACCACCCGCTTGGTTCCCAAGCGGCACTAAAGAAATATTCGGTATCGTAAAGGTTTCAGTTGTAGCCCTAATTCCCCGCAACTCTCCGGTTTCAATTTTTGGAATGTTTTGAAAAATAGAAGTTGTTGTATCGCCGTTTCCGTCAAAACCTACACCGCCTAAGGCCCGAAAATTAAATAAATTCTCCTCAAGTCCTGTGTTATTACCGTAGAGACTTCGCCCCGGGAAAGAAACGCTCCAACCGAGTAGGCCTCTTACAAAACTATCATCCTGACGAATTCCATGAACGCCTGTGTTGAGCGTCAGAACGTCAGAATACTTTCCAGTCTCAGAAAACAGAGCTCTCGTTACGGCCAAGGCCGGTTCTGTCGTATCGTAAATATCTCGGGTTCCGATACCGGTTTCATCGTTGTAGCCCTGTATCTGCTCGACAACATTTGTCGGAAACCACGAACGATGAAAGGCGTAAAAATTATTCAGCATGAGGCCCGAATCCGGATCAACCGAATTTGCATAAGCTAAAAGCCCCGTGCTCTGCTTAATTTCAGTTTTGTCGAGTAGGTAATTGCAGGCATACAGTGCTGAAAATTTTCCAGCTTTCACACTGGCCATGAGCGGATGCCCAATGGGCACCGGGCGCCCGGTCAGTTGACTATAGCATCGGTTGAAGAAAGCCATCTCCGACAAGACTTGCCCATTGGCTACACACGTAACAATCATACAAAATAATAAAACCCCGAAGTGAAAAACTTTTTTGATGGAGAATAGAAAATCAACGGGTTTCATCCCTTACTTTTCGGTAGTTTTCGAGAATATCTTCAACTATAACTTGTCTCAAATCGGGAAAAATTACTGGCAAAAAACGACGAATTTTGAATTGTCAGCTAACAGTGATTTCATAAAATCACTCAAGGCTTTAGGGTTGATGAATACGGATGATCCCGGTTGACCCGAGTCTGCTGATAGATAGACGATATCCGTTTTTTGCAAGTCGGCCTTCAGCTTAAATTCAATAGTTTCCGAAGCCCCATCCATAACCGTCAGATCATATGGGCTTTTTATTTTCAGAGAAGTGCTCTCGATAAGCGCCGTAAGCTGTGAAAATTCAACATCGCTCAGATTGCGAGATTTTCCGCAAAAGGCATCTGGCATTCGCGATGTTAAGTTTCGGCTATCGAAATTAATTGTATAGTCATACGACCAATTCGGTTGATCGGCAGGACCATACCAGCCTCCCAAAAAATAACGAAGAGAAGAATACCCGACAAGCTTTGGAGCAGCAAAAACATCCACTCCTGGATCTTTATAATTAAAAAATTTGCCATTCGAACAGTTCTGAAATGATAAAACCAGCGTCAATGCAAAAAAGGAAA
>JAYVIY010000418.1:0-16604 GCA_043769795.1 Pseudobdellovibrio sp.
GAAGGCTCGCCTGAATTTCTTGATTGTTTAAAGATGTTACCACCTTGCTTGAATAGAGCTTCCGGGTTTTCGAATTTAGCTAAGAGAACTTGCGCTAAATCAAGAACCTGACCGTTCGAGTAAGCTACTGTCAGAACGCCTTCGTCATTGAATGACAAACTTGTTACTGTACCGGCAGAGTATCCGTCTTGATTCCATTTAACCACGTCAGACTCTTTACCGTATTGTTTTGTGCCTTCGCCTTTTCCACCCTTATCAATCGGGTCGCCGAAGCTAACGGCAATTTTCTGATCTTGTTTTGCACCGTTTTTGAAATTGAAATTCTGAGAATCCACTTCTTGTGATTTCAGTTTTCCGTCTTCCGTAAACTGCACTTTACCTGTCGTAACTTCAGCCATTTCCATTTTTGGATCGCTGCCTTCAACTTCTTTACCATCGACTAAACCGCGGTAAGTCCATGTGCGCTCAGGTCCCTTGTTGAAGAACATATTCATCATGTGCTTGTTACCCTGTGAATCGTAGATTTCAACGGCCGTTGCGTAGTCAGACGTTTTATACGGATCTTTTGCATCGAACTTTTTTGCGTTTTCGATGACTCGTGAATCAAGATTTAACTCTAAGTTTACAGCTTTTGTTCCAGATGCATGAACTAAGGCTTTCGGGTATTTGATATCTCCAACGCGAGTTTCGATTTTACCTTTGTCGTCAGCCATGAAGCCCTGAATTTTTGCTCCACTATTTGTAGTTAAGAAACCGTTGCGATCAAATAAAAATGATCCGTCACGGGTGTAACCGACGCCTTCTGCGCCCTTAACCTGAAAGTATCCATCACCGCTGATTGCTAAGTCTGTACCGCGATCGGTGTTATCAAGATTACCTTGTAATAATACCGGATTGACCGCGCCGATTTTCACACCGCGACCGAGCTGATTTCCACCGTCGATTCCTTTTAAATCCCGCGCCATGATGTCGTGAAATTCGGCACGTGAAGCCTTGAAACCTGTGGTATTTGAATTGGCAATATTATCTGCGACGACGCCTAAGCCTTCGCCCATTGCCTTCAAACCCGATACGCCTGTGTACATTGATGATAGAATACCCATTATGACCTCCATGTCATGATTTAAAGCCAGTCTGTCGTTGACTGTCTTTTATGAAGGGCCCCCTCTACGAGGACCAGCCCTAATTTATTTTAAAAACTCTACTCAATTACATTACTATCGTGCTGTCGATGTTCGTAAATACATTTTCTTTCAATGCATTCTTGTCCATCACCGTCACAACCGTATTATTCTTCACGCTGACGATCAGTGCCGATTGATCCATTAAGATTAATGTATCTTTCGAACCTTTCGCTGCGGCCTTCTGAACCGCTTCACCTAATCGAGTCATATCCTGTGGCGAATAACTGATTCCACGGGACTGCATTCTCTCGATCGCGTGATTTGAAAACTTCAGTTGAGGCATTTCGTTCTTAGTTGCGGCTATCTTCGGTGCCGCCACTTCGTTCGTTTTCAGAGCCTCGCCCAGAGCTTCTTTGAAAGAGACTTCCGCCGTTCCTTCGGATTTTTTAATATCCGTAGGTTTCGTTGGAATCAGATTCTGGATCCGGTCAAGCCCGTTTGTTAAAGCGGGATTTGCCATTTTCAGTTTATCCATTACTTCATCTCCTTCTGTAGCTGATTCATCAACTCTCGTGACATCGCTACATCCGTCATCGCATTTCCTGTTGGCGCTATTGGCGCTCTAGGAGCTGCTAATGGAGTAATACTCTCTTGCTTACTTTCATTCTGCGCTGCCTCATCAGTGTTTTTCAAGTCAAGGCCAGTAACATTTTTCACATTCTGGTCGTTCTGCTTAATACCTGGGTCGGTAATCTGACGAACGTCTTTCATTTTAATGGTCTGACTTCCGACCTGTAACACGGGACCTTCAGCCGAAAAACTAAGACCGGAGATAATTCCCTGAAATTCAGTCTTCACCGGAATCTTCTGACCGTTATTATTTTTTGCTTCGACCTGAAAGAAAAATTCTCCTGCAGACTGATCAATTCCTTTTTCATTTTTTCCGTTCCACTCCACTTTATTGGCACCGGTTTTCAGATTCGTCAGTTTGTACTCACGAACCAGTTCACCTTTTGCCGACATTAACTTCACATTTGCTTCGCCTGCGTCCTGCGAAAGATTAAAGTTGAAATCATGCTTCTTATCGTATTGAGTGCGAACCACTCTCGAAGAATCACCTGCTACGGTTTTTCCGATTAAATTGAGTGCCTGAAAATTCTCTGGCTGAGAATTTTTGCCTTCAATCTTTGAAAGAGTGGTATTCATATTTGTCATTTGCTCGAGGCCCGAAAACTGCGCTAGCTGTGCGGCCATTTCATGATTCTTCAACGGATTAAGAGGATCCTGATTTTTTAATTGCGCTAACATCAATTTAAAAAATGCATCCTTATCCATTTTTGAATTTCCATGACCGCGCACTTGTTTTGACGGATCGACATAGTCTTTGTCTGCAGCTTTATTTAAAACTTCAGCTAAATCCTGTCCGCCCGCTTTTTGCTTCTGATCGGGAGTCAGATTAGAATCGATGTTTGTCACATCAGACTTAACCGGCTTCTCCGACCATGTTTTAGTTCCTAAACGCGCTCCCATTGTAGACATAAAAACTCCTTATAAAAACTAAACAACCACTTAAGCTACGCGATTGATCGTCGCACCCTTGGTTCCACCGTAAGTTCTGAGTGCATTGGCCGCTGTTGCCGCCGAAGCAGAAGATCTCTGTTGAGAAACCTGAGGCTGAAGGCGAGAGTCAGCTAGCGAAGATTTTTTATCGGATTGATTATTCATATTAGACTGAAAATCTCTCCATTGTTCGCGTGCGTTTTCCTGCCCGTGTTGGTTTAAGTTTGACTGAGACTGCGTGTTGTTGTCAGCATTTGTTGCATCCACCGTATTTATTTTAACATGTTCTAAACTTAAACGATGGGCAGCTAGACCCGACTTAAGTTCAGACAGGCTATCTTCGACCATTTTCTTTAAGTCTTTGTTCTGTGTCTGCATTTCAACATTCAGCTTGCCGTCCAGAAATATAACCTTTAACTGCAGTTCTCCGAGACCTTCAGGGCTCAACTTCACCGTGACCTCACCACCGCCTTTTTTCACCAGGTATTGAGCCTGATTCATAATTTCGTTGATGTTGGCTTCACGATGCTCTTCGAGCTTACCTGCTATTGATTGATTGGCATTCACTGAAGTCATTCCCAGTTGCGTTTTAAAGTCGCCATGGGTTTGTCCTGTTGCAAGAGACGTCTGATTGGCATCAAGTAATTCGGCCTTCAGATGAGTCGTGTCCTGCTGCTTAGAATCGCCCTGACTTTCGCCGGAGAAATTCTTTTCAGTGAATTGATTTACACTTTTGACTTGTTCATTCTGCAACTTGCTTAAAACGTTCTGCTCGAAAGTCTGAGATTTTTCAGATGTGGAATTTTTATCTACATCGAAATTTTTCATCTTCTGCAGCATCTCGCCACTCGACTGCCTGAGGCTCTCATCCGGATTGAAACCGACAGCTTCACCAAGTTCTGCTTCAAGATTGAAGGCCTGAGGCTGCTTCATTTCCTGAGGTAAGTTCTGAACCTGTTGCTGAACACTTTCTTCCAATAGCGAAGGCATCAAGCCTTTGTCTAGAGGCAGAGCAATCTCAGGATTTAACCCTAAGTCGATTGTTTCATCTGGTTTAAGCGCAGAATCGAGTGCTTTTAACAAAGCCACTTCAGTTTTTGCAGCTTCACTCACAATACCGGCTTTCGGCACCTCAGCAGGAATTTGCGTTAATCCCGCAAGCAGGCTGGCCGCCGCTTTGACTTCAGCTTCTAAACTTTCTTTTAAATTTTCTGGGATGTTGACTTCGATCTCTGCCGGATTTTCTATCTTAGAATCCGGAATTTCAACTTTACTCTCTTGTGAGGCCATAAAATTTGAAACTATCTTATCATCATCTTCAGTCACCTTCTTTTTAATTCCCCCAAGTGACTTCTTCTCTTTTATATCGGCCCGTAATTCTTCTTTCGGAGTGGCTTCTTCTCTTTTTTCCGGATCAGACGATTTCTTGTCGTTCTTTTCCAGTTTTTTTGCGAGAGCTCTTTCAAAATCCTTTTTGTAATCGCTCTTCGAAGTACCCCTTAAATCCCTGCCTTCTGCAAGTTTCGAATCCGGAGCCTCACCCTTTAGCGGGGGGCTGACACCTAACATTTTTTCTAACATTTCCCTCCTTGGTCATGCGTTTAGTGGCTTACTTGCTTGCGGGCGTTCTGTAGCCCGTATAACGTTCAGCAAAAATCTGCGCCTTTTCAGGCTTTATTAAATTTAAAATATCGGCTGCACTCTTCTTTTTCATCCGCCCGAGCACTTCGATGACCAGGTCTTCGTCCAGAGTTTCAAATATTTTAGCTGCCTGCGCCGGTTTCATATTCGTGTACATCTGAACCAAAGTTTCTACTTTAACGTCATCAACTTTTATTTTTTCTTCAAGGGCTTTCGAAATCTGAGTTCGAGTTTCTTCAAGTTTTGTCAGATTTGCGGCAATTTCAATTTTTTGCTTTTCGATCTGCTCAGCCATCTTGTTGAGATCGTTCTCACGTTGATCGAGCTGCTTTTTGCGTTCTGCAAGTTTAAACATGTATTCGGCATCATCGAGTTTCTTTCCTTCTACCGTCAAAGCCTTAGTTTCAGGGCTTGCAGCAACAACTGTCGAAGGTTTCATTTCAGATTTTGAATCAACTTTCATTTCTGGCTTTTTTTCTTCAGCTTGGGCCGTGGACATGCTGAATTCTACTTTTTTCAGTGCGTTTTCCACCGAACCGACATTATCAAGAAATAGTAATCCGACTGCAGCGAGCAAAATAAAACTCATTAAAGGCTTAATCGGAAACGAAGACCGTTTTCCACTTTTGTCGGCTTTAGCAGGCGAAGAATTTTTTTGCAGTTTAACATTGAAAGCTGGCGCCTTCGCCGTGTGCTTTACTTTATTAAAATGCTTTTCATAACCCGTCTTCATCGCTTCCCTTCAGTAAACTTTCATTTCTCGAATATCTGAGAACAGACAATTCATCCAACTCAGCTTGCTCTTCCTTCGCCGCTTTTTCCATGTAGGCGCGTTTTTGCTTCTCTTCAAGCTTCTCTATTATCTTAACCTCAGAAACGCGTTGTCGCAAAATTTCACGGCGTGCCTCGACCAATTTTTCTAAATCCGACAGACGTAGGTTCTGGTTTTTAATCCTAAGGTCTTGTCCGGTCACAAAGTTATTTATCTGGGCAACCGAATTAACCCAATCGCGGCTTTGCTGAATTAGAGCCGTTCTCTCATTAAGTGAGCGGTTTTTGACTTCGATCATTTCATCTCTTTTACGTATTTCAGCATCTAAAATGGCTCGAACTTCAGCAAATTCTTTAATAGCAATATCAGCAACGATCTTACGTTGTAAAAGTACTTTTTCTAATGAGAATTTAAATTTTTTCACCTAATTTTTCTCACTTAACTTTTTTTGATAAACATCGTCTTCGGTTAAGCATTAATCAGTATCTGCGACAATGTCCGCAGGCATTGATTCATGCTGGAGTGATCTTCGGTTTTCTGTTTTAAGAACTCATTGATCGGCTCAATCAGTTTAATAGCCCGGTCGATTTTTGGATTGGCTCCGGCCTTATAGGCGCCGACGTTAATCAGATCTTCAGCGTCATTATAAGTCGCGATGATCTCACGCATCTTCTGAGCCATGCGCAGATGTTCGGGGCTTGCCACAGCTTTCATGACCCGACTGGCACTTTGCAGAATATCGATTGCGGGAAAATGTCCTTTGTGAGCCATCGAACGGGTGAGTACGATGTGCCCGTCAACAATAGATCTGACCGCGTCCCCGATCGGGTCATTCATATCGTCACTTTCGACAAGCGTCGTGTAGAACCCGGTAATCGAACCCGAATTTTCAAAGTTCCCCGCCCGTTCAAGGAGCTTCGGCAAAGTCGAAAAAACCGAAGGCGTGTAACCTTTACTGCTCGGGGGCTCGCCGATACTCAGTCCGATTTCCCGCATAGCCATTGCAAATCGGGTAACTGAATCCATAACAAGTAAAACTTTTTTTCCGCGGTGGGCAAAGTATTCGGCAATAGCCGTTGCAACGAAAGCTCCGCGCATCCGTAATAGTGGACTCTGATCGCTGGTAACGCATACTACGACTGTTTTTTTCATACCTTCAGTACCCAGTTCATTTTCTATGAACTCACGAACTTCACGGCCCCGCTCGCCGATAAGAGCAATGACATTAATGTCGGCATCGGTCTGTTTCGCCATCATTCCCATAAGGACTGATTTTCCTACTCCGGAACCGGCTAAGATTGCAACCCGCTGGCCCCTGCCCGTAGTAATCGCAGCATTGATGGCCCGAACGCCTACATCAAGTGCTTCTCTGATCGGAACACGATTGAGCGGATTTATAATTTCACGATACATTGAAATTTCATTTGAGATTTCGATTTCAGGTCCACTATCAAGTGGTTGACCAAGGCCATCGACAACCCGGCCAAGCAACTCTTCGCTGACCCTGACAGTAGCAATGGGTTTACTAAGTGTAACTTTTGAACCCATTGATATACCGCGCATACCGGCTAGGCTCATCATTAAGACTTGGCGATCTTTAAATCCGACCACTTCCGCCAGAATCGGCTTGGCAGCAATACTCGTTTGTATTTCACAGATACTGCCGACACTGACACCCGGAATAAATCCTTTAATGATCAGTCCGGTAACTTCCGTTACTTTTCCGCTGTCTTTTGTGAGGTGAATTTGATTAAGAATGTTTTCATATTTTTCAAAATTGATACTCATGAGATCGGAGATTTAACCTTAGGCATGGCCTGCTTTAATTCGTTCCAAAGCTTGCTGATACGCTCTTCAATTCGGGCATCGATGACTCCGTAATTGGTTTCGACGATGCAACTTCCCACCGAAACTGTTTCAGAACCGATAAATTTTACTTTACCTAAAAATTCGTTTTCGCGTTTTTCTGATTGTTTAATTTTTTCCAGAAATTCGAGCTGTTCAGGTGAAACCAAAACGTTGACGTGTTCATCGGCCTGCGCTTCTTCGATTGATTTTTTTACAATTTTTAAAACGACTTCCTGGTTTTCATTAACATGGTCAAAGGCAAGCTTTGAAGCAATTTGATAAATCATTTTTATCATATGAGCTTCATTCTGGTGAATCATTTCTTTTTTAATCTGATTCAAGCTCATCAATAAACTGTCCAGCTCGTTGGATTTCAGCTCTAATTCCACAGACTTTTCTTTGATTGCAACTCGATTGCCTTCTAAAAAACCGAGTTCGTAAGCTTTTTGGTAGGCATCTTCCTGCAGCAGAGCAATTTTATCGAGAACTTTTTCTTCAATTTTCTGTTCTTCGCTCAGTCTTTCAATTTCTTCCACACCTGTGGTCGTGCGCAGCACGTCGCTCATCGTAAAATCTGAACCCTGCTGTTTATTGTTAAGGTAGTCCAGCGCCGATTCGGGTGTTCCAAAATCAAACTGCTTTGGAGTGTAGTTCAGCACCGTCACATCCGACTGCTCTAAATTTGACTTATCCTGCTTGACAATACTAGACCATCGCATCTTCACTACCGCCACGTGCTATAATAATTTTTCCTTCAGCTTCTAATCGTCTCGCCACATTCACTATTTCCTGCTGAGCTGTTTCGACGTCGGATAAACGCGCCGGGCCCATATTCGAAAGATCTTCACGCAGCATTTCTGCAGCACGTGTTGAAATATTCTTGAATATTTTGTTTCTGATTTCATCGTTTGCCGTCTTAAGTGCCAATAATAAGCGATCATTCGGAACTTCCTTGAGAAGAATCTGAATACCACGATCATCAATTTTAGAGATGTCTTCAAAGACGAACATCAATTTGCGGATTTCTTCGGCTAATAGAGGATCTTTTTCCTCAAGTCTCGACATGATCGATTGTTCCGAGTTTTTGTCCATGACGTTGAGCATTTCTGCAACCGGCTGAACGCCGCCTAACGAAGCCTGCTCGACAGTATGCGAACTCGACAGTTGATTTTTTAGTACTTTATCTATTTCAGAAATCAGTTCCGGATCCACGTTATCGAGATTGGCCATTCGAAGTACAACTTCGGCCTGTAAACTTTCCGGAAGACGTCTTAAAACTTCACCCTTCTTCTCGGGATCAAGATGGGCCAAAATCACGGCCACAGTCTGCGGATGCTCATTCACCAAAAATGTAGACAGTGATTTTGCATCGACCATTTCAAGCGACTCAAGCGAACGGGCTGAATTTGTTCCGATGTTGAGTCCGCCGAGAATATCGCGGGCCCGCTCTTCGCCGACTGCATCAATGATTGAATCTTTGTTTCCGGTCTGATCAGAGAAAATGAAGTCCTCAGATTCACTGAGTAACTCATAGTATTCTTCTAGCACACGCTTGGTTATGGTTACCGGAACCACTTTAAATTTCGACATCAAATGCAGAAGTTTTCGTATATCGGTGTCGTCCATTTTCTGAAACAGAATTTTAATGGCGTCTTTACCGATATAGTTAATGAGAATTGCGGCCTTATCAACACCGCGTAACTGATCATATTCTAAGTTATCAAATCGACTGATTCTCATGATTCCTTTCTCGTGACCCACATATTAATTGCATTTCCGGCCTTCTCTTGATCTTTTTGCATCAATGTTACGATTCGATCTCTTAACAATTCACTCTCGGCCTTTTCGGGATCAACCGACTCTTGTAATATCGGAAGCACATTAGACAGCCCCGGTAATGAGTTATCCACCGAGTGTAATTCTTCAAGCTCTTCAATCGTACGCGGTAACATTTCCTCAACCGAATCGGTAAAGGAATCGGTAATCCACTGCATAAACGGACGTATCACCATGAAGAAGAATAACATGAGCGCAAAGCCCAGCAGTCCCCATTTAAACAGTGACTGAACCAGCTTTTTCTTTTCAATATTTGTCAGGATTTTTTCACTCTCGGTGAAGTCTTCAGGCTGAAACTGAATTGATTCGATTCTAATACTATCTCCACGAGCGCCGACAAAACCCACTGCGTTTTTTACCAGTGATTCGTATTTGGCAATTTCTTCAGGCGTGCGTGAAGCCCACGTGGTCTCGGTGCTACCGTCGGCTTTTGTAGTTACAGTAGGAACACTGTCAATCAACACCGCTACCGTAATTTTTTCGACGGCACCAGCCGCCTCTTTAATATTTTTTACCGTTTTCGGAACTTCGTAATTAACCGTTTTAAGATCTTTTCTCACATCCTGTTTGAAGCCGACCTGTCCGTTGTTATCTTCAGCGCCCGGTATGTTCGAGCGTGAGCCCGGTACTCCGGTGGGATTGGTGCGGGCCCCATCAAGTGATTCTTCTTGAGTGGTCTGTGATCTGATCGCGGTTTTATCGGGGTCAATCAGTTCTTCAACGGCCGTGGTAATCTTATGATTTATTGTTGCATCCACCTTGGCTACAATTTTTCCTTGTCCGACCACTTTTGTAAGAATAGATTCTATGCGGCCTTCAAGTTCTTTTTCAACTCGGGATTTAAGTTCCATGATTTCATTTGAAGCACCGGTCGACCCATCGCTCTGTTTAGAAATCATTTTTCCGCGGTCATCCAAAATTGTAACTCGCTCAGCATCCATACCTTCTACGGCATTGGCTACGAGATAGCGTATACCGCGAACTTGATCAGCAGAAAGCTCTTTACCCGAGTGAAGTTCGACAACCACTGAAGCTGAAGGCGGCGCTGAATCTTCCATCATGGTTTTCTTTGCCGGAATAGCTAAGATCACTTTTGATTGCTTGACGGCAGTTAAGGTATTAATTGCGCGCATCAATTCGCCCTGTAAAGCTCTTTGAAAATTAATTTTCTGGGCGTAGGAGTTGATTCCGAACTCCTGTTTATCAAAGAGTTCTAATCCGATCGTGCCCATTTTACTGGAACCCAGCTCAGACATCAATTGCATTTGGGTGGCATGTAAGTAATCTTTCGGAACAGTTACGGTTTTACCGTCTTCCATCAGCCGATAAGGAATATTTTTAGCATTCAACTTTTCAATAATTGCCGGAACCTGGTCTGTCGGAATATTTGAAAGTAGGGTTGCATAATCTTTTCCTGATGCCATAAAAATGACAGCCCCTGCGGCTAATATGCCGATCATAATTGATGCAACGAGTGCCGTTCTTTTTGTAGGGCCTAAAGATTTGTAGAATTCATGAAATTGAGCCGCTATCCCGCTGAAAATATTATTCACATCACACCTGCATTTTCATAATTTCTTGATACGCATCGATTATTTTATTTCGGACCTGAACCATGGCTCTTAAGGCAATGTCAGCTTTTTCTGTGGCAATCATAACTCCCGCAATGTCGTCTGTTTTTCCGGTTGCCAGAGCCTGCGCTTTTGAATCTGCGTCGAGACTGAGTTGGTTAACGCTGTTGACAGCTTCTTTTAATGTGTCAGCAAAGGATGGCCCTGCGTCTTTCGACGAAGTTACAGAATCCGGTTTTACCGATTTATTATCTAAACTTCCTGTTTCTAAAAACCGATTCGCATTCGAGATTGTTAAACCATCCATGGTCTATACTCCTCTGTATTTAATAATTATCTACCAATTTCTAGTGCACTTAAAGCCATATCTTTTGTTGCCTGAATAGCCTGTACGTTGGCCTCGTAAGATCTTGAAGCCTGTATCATATTGGTCATTTCTTCCATGAGGTTCACATTTGGAAAGGCCACATAGCCCTCATCGTTTGCATCGGGGTGAGTGGGATCATATTTTAAAATCGGAGCCTTTTTGTCGTACACCACATCAGTAACCTGAACTCGATTAAAGTCTGCTTTCGGATCATTCACGCTAAGAATGTCGCCGAAAGACTTCCCATCAGGCATAGCCGTAAATACAACGTCTTTTCGACGGTAGGGGCCGCCTTCGGGGGTTCGGGTGGTGTTGATATTAGCAATGTTGGAGGAAATGGAATTCATGCGGGCTCTTTGCGCCGCCATTCCACTTCCACCTATTCTGAA
The DNA here is from genome assembly GCA_043769795.1 of Pseudobdellovibrio sp. GTDB lineage: Bacteria > Bdellovibrionota > Bdellovibrionia > Bdellovibrionales > Bdellovibrionaceae > Pseudobdellovibrio. The sequence goes on from JAYVIY010000418.1 coordinate 11,109, forward strand.
ACCGGATAGAAAATCACTCATCAATTACCTCTATCTTGTTTCGCTGATGGCATATTTCATCGCCGCCATTTTTTTATTGATCAACTGCAACGCTGATTTGTATAAGATTGAGTTCTCGGCCAGAGCCGACATTTCTTTTTCCATGTCGACCGTGTTGCCATCATTATTCAGAGCCACGTCGGGGTTTTCGTAGATACCGGGCTCAACCGCAGGCTTTCCGCCAACCGCATAATGCGACCCATGAGAGGTGCTCAAACTGTTGTTGCCCTCGAGATCGAGCGCCTTTGCCAAGGCATCTTCGAAATCGACCTTTTTAGCATGGTAATTCGGAGTCTCCGCATTTGCAATATTGGCCGATGTTACATTGTGACGAATCTGCCGCATTGCCAGCGATGTGGCCAAGGCATCTGTTGTTTTGTCGAACAGATTACTCATAAATAACCATCCTCTCGATATTGATTGATCTTATTTCTTAAAGTACGAATTGAGATTCCGAGAATTTCGGCGGCGCGAGTTCGATTCTGTTGAACAAAATACAGAGTTTGCAAAATGTATTTTCGTTCGACTTCGTCGAGTTTCTGGCCAATAGAAAATTCAAGCTCTTTAACCTGAAGATTAAGTTCAATATGCTCAGGCTCGATCGTGGCCTTCGAATTGATTTTATAGGCCTCTAGCCGGCTGTTTTCGAAAGAACGCTCCAAAACGGCCTCTAATTCGTGAAAGTTTCCCGGCCAATTGTACTGTAAGAGTTTTTCCAGGGCCTTATCGGTTAATTTGAAATTTTTTGTATTGTTCATCAGGCTCAGCACTTCTATAAAAAATATCGCAAAATTTTCAATATCTTGCTTTCTTTCATTGAGGTTGGGCATTTCTATGATATGGGTCAATTTTCGGTCAAATCTTTTGACCACTTCAAAAGCCGTGTCTTTGCCGGTCGACACGATCATCGGTTGATTCAAAGAGGCCGGCAAATCGATTTCGTCAAACTGGGCAACGCTTTGATTATTAAAGATAAGCTTTCGAATGAAATTAATCATCGTGGTTTTACCGCTTCCCACATCGCCGACGACGACAAAATATTTTTTTTCTGAATTGGCTTTCAGATTCTGAAGCACATTCAGCATCACCTGACTTTGAATCTGAAAAGATCCGTATTGGTCATTCATTTTTTTTGCCCCTCGAGTTGAGTCATGGCGGGAATTCGCTTAAGATGCTTTTGAAAATCTGAATCCCACGCCGCCTGTTTCAACTTTTCCTGAGATAGTTGTCTCCAAACCGTCGATTTTTCATTTTTTATGTTTTGCCAGGTTGCTTCGGCTTTCTTCAGCTCGCCTTTTTTAAATTGCAAGTCGCCTAAAATATATCTTTCGTGATCAAGATTAAAATTTTGCCCATGTTTCTGAATAACTTCATTTAAAAGCACGATCGCCTGATCTTCTTTTTGTTGATCAATCAACAGCTTTGAATAGGAATTCAACAATTGCTGAAGATCCTGCAACAGTGGTTTTTCGTCTTTTAACAGAATTGCACGGCATTTTTCAAAGGCAGAAATAGCTTCAGCAATATTGCTTTTCTGGGCCTGAACATCGGCCAGTTTAAATTGCACCGGCAACGACAACTTTTCATCACCTTTCCAGAGCGTAGAAAGATCACTCAAATACCGGACCGAAGCCACACTATCGCCTTTCTGTTCGTAAAGCTGAGAGGCCAGTTGCACCCGTTCAACCTGTTCTGCTTCAGTAAGCGCTAACGGAGTCTGAATTTTCTCAAGGTACTGAAATGCATCTTGGTACGAAATATTGTCGAAACTGTTTTTTGCAAGCTTAAGATGTAGACTGTCAAAGCTCGGCAGATATTGGTTAATGTAAATTTCTTTTTCGGCAGCCGTACCCTTTATTGCGGTCATTCCATCTAAAACTTTTTTGTATTTTTCGATGGCATATTCGAAGGCGCCGGCATATTCATAAGATAATCCGAGAAAGAAATCTGTGTCGACGCGACTATGAGTTTTAATCCAGGTATCAGAATATTGTCGGTAAGTTTTTAGAAGTTCCGGATATTTCTTCTGGTCAGATAGATACTTCAGTTGATCATTTACATTTTTCGCAATTCGCTGCGTGACCTGTTTGGCATCGATTCGGGTCGGATTCTGCTGGTAAAATTTAGATAATATATCGATGGCTCGAAGGTATTCCTTTCGTCTTGAAAATCCGTCTGAGATCATCGTTACTTTAAATTGATCGACGTTTTGCAGCTCGCTCTTTAAAGCCAGTTCGTCCATTTTTACGAGAGTTTGTTCGAGCTGTTCGCTTTTAATCGATTTCATTTTTGTGCTTAACAAATGCAGCCGGGCCACAATTGTTTTAGGACTGTCGCCGTATCTGAAATGAGTTTCTAAATACGCACCCACAGACTTTGCCTGGTCGGCACCCATGATATCCAGCAACTCACCCACACGGGTCAACGCATAAGGAGCAAAGTCGTGGGTCGGAAAATACTGCGCAAAATCAATCGCCGAAAGATGTGAATTCTGATATTTGCCAGTCCAGAACTGGGCTTCCATTTTATTAAAATAGGCGCTGGGATAAAGCTTTGAAACCAACGGAAAATTCTTGGTTGCGATGTCGTAGGCGGCAATAGATTCGGCAAATTTTTTAGAGAAAAAATTAAAATCACCGCGTCGAACAGCCACTTCGGTCAATACCAGCTGATCTTTTGTGTTTTTTTCGATGTTAGTCAGAAAGTTAAGAGCGTCTTCGAGCTTATTTATTTTCGAGTAACTATAAGCCAGGCCAATTTTTGCGTACTGTATTGAAATTTTGTTTTCGTACTTTTTATTTTCAATATGCGCATTCAGTTTTCTGATGGCCGACATGTAATCTGAATTTTCAATAGCCAACATACCCGTAAGAAGAGATGTTCTTTCGGCCAAAATGGCTTCGGGATGTTTTTCCTGGGCGTCACGATAGGCGTTCTGAGCCTGCTCATACATTGATTTAATTTTTTCGGCTCTCCATAGTTCAGCGAATGCATCGCCTAACATATATGAAATAAGGTCTTCATACTTTGAGGTGGGATATTTCTTACGGAACCATTCAGCAGTTTGAATAAAGACCAAATATCGCTTTTTAACGAAAAGAGTCTTTAAAAGCCGGGCCTCTTTATTTTCATCACTGGAATCCGGCTGTATTTCATACAGAGGTGGGTTTTCCTTCATTTTTTTCCAGAATGAAAATTCAGATTCCAGAGCCGGAAATTTAAGATAGTAATTGTTGTGACTTTTAATTACAGCTTCTTCTTTGTAATCAGATTCTTTCATTGCGAAACGACTGAACTGTGAGTCACTGGCATCATAAAGGCCCGATCTTGCCAGTACGGAAGTTTCAATTCCTTCAGGACCTGAAATCGTCAATATATCCGCATCGGCGGGTTTTCGCTCTGCTTTGCCTTTTTTTAAACTCTTCTTCTTTGCGACCGGGGTCGGATTGACTGCAACAGCTGCTTTGGCTAAAACCTTAGGCGAAGTTTCGGGAACCGGTGCCTCACCTTTATAAAAATCGATGATCAGCTTAGACGGCTGATCTGTTAAATAGTCAAAAGTTTCGATTGAATCCGATTTCAAAATGAATTCGATAAGCCAACGACTATCAATCGCGTTCTGAGTCACATTAATGCCCTTAACAAAAGGGTTTTCAACATTGGCAACTTTATTAAGAAGAGCCTGATCGATAGCTTTTACAAAGAGCTGGACCTTTGCTTGGCCTTTTTCGTTGATACGCTTTAAATCGTAGTCCCAATTCTTTTGTCCAGAGAGTTCAAAATTGAATGTTTCGCCCTCAAGCGATACTTTACCCTTAACGTCAGCGGCCTGAATTTGCAGGGCCCAAACGCTGATAATATATATAAAAACGAAGTATAGGTTTTTCATCATTTCTACTAAAAAGCATTTCAAGTGCCAGTGTTTTTTAAACCTCAGCTGCCCTTAAAATTTAGACTAGGAAAAAAAGTCCGAATTTTTTGGCTCGTCCTGCCAATTTAATGACAGAAATTTACAGCACAAAAAAGTGCGATCTAGACTCGACGCCTAATTGAAGACGTCACATAATTAAAGAACATCATGAAAAAACAACTGGTTGCCACTGTCATATTAATAGCTATTCCTTTTCTTTTCGTTTCCTGCGTTTCATCGCTTCTGAAAGAAAAAGCTCCCACATTCAGTAGCGAAATAAAATTGACTGCGCCCAAATCGCCATTTATGAAAACCGACACTTCGGTTTACCCTTCTTGGAAAAATTCAGTTACAGGCAACGTCATATCAATCGTTTCCGACTGTAATGACGGCTCGACCTCAAAACTTTCAGTCTTACACCAGCTCATTGAAGATTCTTTGGAAGAGGTCAAAGTTTTGAAGGAAGAAACCATGGCTTTGCACAATCGACCTGCCTTGCTTAAAGTCGTTTCCGCCAATCTGGATGGACATCCGATTGAAGTTCAATCCGTTTCATTCAAAAGAAAATCTTGCGGTTATTTGGCTTCGCTTTCGGGAAAGTCGAATACATTAATCAAAGACACGATCCAATTTGAACAATTTTTAAACGGCTTAGTTTTCGAATGATTTATTCAGTCGCACTTCCCTTTAAAGACTGGCTCAAAGAACAATTTTTTTTTCTTGGTGGCATCACTTATTTAATGCGCGATTGTCTGCGCGAAGGTTTTAATAAACCATTTTACTGGAAACTATTAATCGACCAGATCTATCAGATCGGCGTCAGATCATTTCCGCTGGTTCTGGTTACCTCAGGCACCATTGGTATGGTCATGTCGCTGCAGTTCGGTTTCGGTCTTGAAAAATTCGGCGGCAAACCTTATGTTCCCCGCCTTGTGGCTTCAACAATATTCCGCGAAATCGGCCCGATGTTCACGAGCCTTATGTTAGCGGCAAGAGTTGGCGCGGGCATGGCCAGCGAGATCGGCTCGATGGTTGTAACTCAGCAAATCGATGCCATCAGAGCGCTTGGTACCTCTCCGATTAAAAAAATCGTATTTCCCCGAATTTTGGCCTGTCTGATTATTTTACCTTTATCAGTTGCCATGGCCAATGTGATCGGAAATATCGGTGGCTGGCTGGTCGGTGTTTCTGAACTGGGATTAGATCCGCAATTTTACTATCGACGTGTTCTCGATACTGCCAACATCCGCGATTATCTATCTGGATTCGGTAAAACATTCTTTTTTGCTTTATTTATTTCTGTGCCTTCTTGCTACTTCGGTCTGACGGTAAAGAACGGCACCCAGGAGGTCGGAATGGCCACGCGAAAGGCCGTCGTTACCTCATCACTACTCATACTTATCGGGGACTATTTCCTGGCAAAAGTATTCTGGATACTTGAAAAATGGCTGTAATCGAAGTCAAAAACTTTCGAAAAAGCTTCGGAACGAAATTGGTTCATGAAGACGTTTCATTCTACGTAAAAAAAGGCGAATGCCTCGGTTTAG
>JAYVIY010000419.1:0-6797 GCA_043769795.1 Pseudobdellovibrio sp.
CAACACGAGCGGCTTCAGCTTCCCAAAGTTCAGGCTTCGCGTAATCTCCAATGAGTCGCGACATTTGCCCGGCCAAAAATCTCGCATAGTTATCACTGAAACTTCGGCGCAGAGTCATTCGTGTTTGATATTCAAGACCCATAATCGCGAAAAAGCCTAAAGCTAATGACGCAAGCAAAATAATAAAAAGCTTAATACTGAATGGCGCTGTAATCGAAAGATTATCGTATTGGGACGGCTTCATTTTGCCTCAATAGTTTTGCACCAAACTCAGATTTGACTAGCTTGATAAACTCTTTAACTTCTTTCTTTGCCGGTTCTTTATAAACCAAAGTAAATGTGGTCACTAGCGGATACTCACCTGATTCGATACTGGCTGCACCCGGCATAATGCCATTGAGCTTTAGAATTCGTGTTCGGGATTTGCTTGCCAAAAGATCGGTTTGATAGGCCCAAGCTATCGAATGATTAATTTTTTGAAGTAAGGCTAAACTTTTTTTATCCTGAAATTCGGTTCTCCACATTCGGGTAGCCCAAGCCTTTTCGAAAGACCTCTTTAACTCCGGAAAATTTTTTACTAAAAGATCGGCGCCGTTGTCACCCCGCGACCGAAAAATCACATTGATTGGTTGTTTATCAGACCACTGGGTTTGGGTGCCGGCGATAATCTTTCCCAATGCATCAACTGTTAGGTTATCGTCAGCCGGTGCAACATCCTGATTCACAGCTAATGCCAAACAGGATTTGGCATACGGGACCGAAACCAGATTGAAGGCTTCTTCCGAAGCCGAAAGCAGGCGCGTAACTAGTGCAATTTCAACTTTGCCGTCATTGAGTGCAGCGATGCCGCCCTTTGATCCGAGAGACGGTATAATTTTTACCACTGAATTTTTTTTTTGTTGCTCGTATTTGCGCGCAAAAAGTTCGAGAACGACCGAATTGGCATCATCGCCGCCAATAACTAATTCTGCAGCAGCTTTCGCATGAAAAATTATAACCAATAAAAATGAAATTGCTATTCTTAGAAAATTTCGCATTACAGACTGTTTATCGGGAGCTTACTGAAATGTCTTTACAAAGTCTGGACTAAGCTCGACTTTGCCTAGACCAATAGAGTATTTCCCGGTCAATTTTTTCTAGACTCGGAACTCCCGTTAGGGCCATAGCAATTCGCAATTCTTCTTCAAGAATTTCAATAACTCGACTCACGCCATTTTCCCCGTCACAGGCTAAACCCCAAAGTAGCGGCCGGCCTATCAACGCGGCCTTCGCGCCAAGCGCCAAAGCTTTTAAAATATCTGTACCGCGTCGGATTCCCCCGTCAACAAAGACGTCAGCTCGACTTTGAACCGCATCAACAACTTCTGACAACGCCTCAAAAGGCGAAATAACACCGTCTAAATTGCGCCCACCATGATTCGAAACAACCAAACCTCGAATTCCGCAATCAATGGCGCGTTTCGCATCTAAAGGGTGCAAGATACCTTTTAAAATCACCGGCACTTGAGATACCGAACTGAGCCACTCTAGGTCTTTCCAGTTCAATTTCGAATCGATAATCTGAATGCCGTGAGCCGCAGAAAATGCGCCTCCTTGCGGAGTGTTCCCACCGGCAAATCCGAATTCGAGATTTCCGGGCTTGAAGTGTTTTGGAATTGCAAATCCGTTTTTTATATCAATATCGCGCTTGCCACGAACGGCCCGATCCACTGTCACACAAAGTGCATTATGACCATTTGAAACCGCCCGCTCGATAAGTTGTTTGGTCATTTCGCGATCTTCAAGCACATAAAGCTGAAACCAGTTCGGCCGCGAAGATAAATCGGGCGCAGCTTTTGCGACCTCTTCAATGCTTTTTGTAGCGTTGAGGCTCAGCGTGTAGCCTATTTGGGCTTTTGCGGCGGCCTTAGCCATCGCCACTTCTCCGTCAGTGTGCGCAAGCCTATTAAAAGCCATGGGGGCTACAATCATCGGAAGTCGCATTTTTTTACCCGAAATTTCACAACTTAGATCGACTTGACTCACATCAACAAGCACGCGCGGACGCAGGTAAACTTTTTGAAAAGATTCTAAATTTGTTTTTAAGGTGATTTCATCTCCGGCACCGCCCGCCAAAAAATCAAAAACTTCAGAGCTTAAATTTTTACGCGCCTGATCTTCAAAATCTTTGAGATTAACCATGTTTTTTCCTGCCTTGCGATTTCAAAAATAACATTCTCGGAGTGGCAAAACAATGCGTGACAAATCCATGCGGATTTTAGTCTAGATTCATTTTAGATCTTGTACCCGCCCAGCGAGTTTTCATATAATGAAGCCCTATGAAAAATGTGCTTGGGTTACACTGCAGTCGCTGCAATTGTGATTTTACAATTTCGGGTCCGGAGAGCCTCTGCCCCCAATGTCATTCGAGTGTTGAAATCAAAATGGATCTTTCAGGAATATCCAAAGACCCTGAAAAAATAATGACCGCAAAAAAACAGGGAATGTGGCGCTGGAAAGAATTTCTTCCGGTGAGTCAGAGCCTTTCCCTGATCTCGCTCGGCGAAGGCGACACTCCGTTGATTGCCGGAGGCCAGGTGGCGCAGGATTTAAATTTGCCTGGGCTTTTTTTTAAAGCCGAATTTCTTTTGCCAACCGGATCACTCAAAGATAGATCGGTCGCACTTGCTGTTAATCATGCCCTTTCCGTTTCGGCAAAAACAATCGCTGTTGCCTCTACCGGAAATCATGCCGCTTCACTCGCTGCCTACGCCGCTGCGGCGGGCCTAAAGGCATTCATTTTTGTTCCTGAAAATACCGACCGGGCAAAAATAAATCAAGCGGCCATTCATGGTGCCACTGTTGTTTGTGTCAAAGGAACTATGCAGGATGCTGGTAAGCTTTTGCACGAAGCCATCAAAGTTTACAACTGGTACCCTTGCATGAGCACAAACCCATTTCGCAATGAAGGAAAAAAAACCTGCACTTATGAAGTGTGGGAGCAACTTGACCAGCAAGTTCCTGATTTTATGGTGCATCCGATCGGCGGCGGAATCGGATTATGGGCCGCTTGGAAAGCCTGGTGCGAACTTAAAGAAATCAAATGGACCGATAAAATTCCGAAGATGGTCGGAGCTCAGGCCGTTAATGCCGCTCCGGTTGGTGAAGCCTGGGAAAAAGGGCTTGATGACTCAATAAAAATTATCCCCCGACCGACCTGTGCTGAGTCGATCGCACTCGGTGCCATCACTCCGGGCGTGGGGTTTAGAACTTTGGCAGCGCTTAAAAAATCCGGTGGCACCTGCGTGAACCTCACCGATGAACAGATTTTAAATGCCCGTGATTTACTCGCAAGGCGCGCGGGTCTTTTTGTAGAGCCTGCCGCAGCCGCATCTCTGGCCGCGATTATTGAGTTAAGAAAAAAAAATGTGATTCAAAGCCATCATGTTGTCGTTTGTCTGCTGACGGGCCAAGGCTTAAAACAGACAGTCAGCAATGACGCCGAAATTCCGGTAATCAGAATCGATGCCGACTTGTCACAACTTGAGAAAATTTTGAAGATTTCAGAGGTGCCGTCTTGAGCGAAAATCAAAGAACCAATGCTGACACCAACAACTTCGGCGTGTTTAGAATTTTAGCCCTTGGCGCTGCAGTTTGTATTGCCACTGTTCATTTTACGCAGCCTTTTCTAAACGTCATCGCGGAGGCTTTTAATTTAACAAAATCTGCGGTCGGCTGGGTTCCGACAACAACACTTTGCGGGTACGCCTGCGGTATTTTTTTTCTGACTCCACTGGGCGATATCTTCTCGATCCGAAAATTAATACTGGCTAAATTGAGTGTTTTAGCCCTAACACTTCTTATCGCATCGGCTTTGCAAAGTTTTCCTCTTTTTCTTTTTCTTACATTTATCATCGGGCTTTGCGCTTCCTCAGTTCAGGACTTCGTGCCAATTGCCGCCCATCTGGCTCCCGAATCACGTCGTGGTCAAATGGTTGGCTTTGTACTGACCGGTATGCTACTCGGTTCTTTACTTTCCCGAGCCGTGGCTGGATTTATTACGGATCTAAGTAACTGGCGAACGACCTTTATTGTTTACGGTTTGAGTGTTGCGGCAGTAGCGGTGTTCGGAGCACGCTTCATCCCGAACTTAAAACCAACCTCTCAGGCAAAACCACTTGAAATCTATAAGGCCATGTTCGCCTGGTGTAAAAACCGACCTCAGATTCTTTGGTTGAGTACGCGTCATGGTCTGACCGGATTTTGCTATAGTTCGTTTTGGGTCAGTCTTGTTTTTGTAATGAAGGAGCAACCTTTTAACTTAAGCACGTCACAAGTTGGTTACATGGCCGTGCCGGCGGTTCTCGGTGCCCTACTGGGCTCGTGGTTCGGTAAAAAAGCCGATTATTACGGCCCGCGCTCTAATACGTTTATCGCAACGCTCGCGATTTTAGTTGCCTCTCTATCGATGTATTTCTTCAGAGAAAATATTTTTCAAATGATTGTTTACGGCATATTGGTGGTTTTGGGTTATCAGATTTCTTTAGTTACAAGCCAGTTTGAAATATTGGGGGTCGATCCTAAGGCTCGTAGCCAGCTCAATGCCATTTTGATTACAATACAATTTTTATTTTTTTCAATGGGATCGTATCTTTCTGTTACGGTCTATAATCGATTCGGAGCCAATGGCGTAGCTTTGCTCTGCTCCGTGGCCGCCGCAATATCGCTGTTAATGGCATTTTTAAGCCCGCAACTCATTCAGAAAAAAAGTTTAAAAAGTGTCTGAAAAATTTGAGGTTGTCGTTATCGGAGCGGGGCACGTGGGTTTGACCGCCAGCTCGCTTTTAAAAACATCTGGCATTCAGCATGTCGTTCTTGAGCGGTCACAAATCGCCAACACCTGGCGCACCCAAAGGTGGAATTCTTTTAACCTGGTGCTTCCGAACTGGACTCTCAGACTTCCTAAAAATAATTATGCCGGTAACGATCCCGACGGATTTTTAGATTTAAAATCAACCATTGAATACATAGAAAATTTCGCTGAAAAACAAAAACTACCGATTCGTACCGGTGTTGACGTTCTGAAAATTGAAAAACTTAATTCTGAGTATCGACTTCACACTAGTCACGGAATTTGGCTTGCTGAAAATCTGATCATAGCCAGCGGCTCTTATAATAAACCTAGAATTCCGGCCTTTGCAAAAAACTTTCCTGAAAACATTCAGCAGATCCACTCTTCAGAATACCGTGATCCCACTCAGTTTGGGCCGGGCGCGGTTTTAGTTGTGGGTACCGGCCAGTCCGGAACCCAGATTGCCGAAGAACTGCATTCTCATGGTAAGAAAGTTTTTTTAAGCGTGAGCCGCTGCGGAAGTCGACCGCGCCGCTATCGTGGTAAAGACTGTGTGTGGTGGATGGATCAACGCGGGTTTTACAATCAGACCCTAACTAACCCTTCAGATAAGCGCCGTCACGCCTGTAATGTTCCGCTCACCGGGTTTGGTGGAGGGCACGACATTGATCTTCATGAATTCGCAGAAAAAGGCATCCAATTAGTCGGACGTCTGGTGCAAGTCAAATCTCAACATATTGAATTAGCCCAGGACTTAACTGCAAACCTTCAGTTTGCAGACGCGGAATGGAACCGATTTTTACAAGAGTGCGACGCTTTTACCGAGAAAAATAATTTAAACTTTCCGCTCGAGACCCAGGCCTATAAAACTCCAGATCGTTTCAATCTCCCGATGAGAACAGAACTTGATTTTGCTAAGGAGTCGATAACCGGAGTTATCTGGTCGACCGGCTTTGAGCCTTGTTTTCCGCAATTTGATTTTTCGGTTCTGGACGAATCGGGCTATCCCGTTCAAGTCGAGGGAAGGTCAAACCACAAAGGTCTGTATTTTCTGGGTTTACCTTGGTTAAGAAAGAGACAGTCCTCAATTTTTCTGGGTAGCACCGAAGATGCTGAGCTTGTTGTAGCAGACATCCTTAAATCTTTGCAAAAATAGCTGAGTTCCACTGGCTCTTTAGATAGTTTGATAGCAATCCGAGTTGATCCTCAACTGTTCGTAAGTTTAAATAGAAATGTTAACTTTTTACCGAAATGACTTAAATTAACCAGGTGGTGTTTTATGTTCGCTAGAATTTTCCTTGTCTGTGCGTTTTTTTCGCCTATTCTTTTTGCCGCTGAAGGAGTTACTGAAAATTCAGTGATTGTGGGTATCGTCAACACCACCTCCGGCCCCACAGCAACCACCGGAATAATGTTCAACGCCGGTCCAAAAGTGTTTTTTGAAAAACTAAATAAAGCCGGTGGCGTCAACGGTCGAAAAATTGAAGCTAAGTATTACGACGATGGTTATGAACCGGTAAGAGCCGCCGCTGAAACGAAAAAAGCGATCGAAAATGATCACGTATTTGTTATTCTGAACAACAATGGAACGCCCACTGCAAAAGCGGTTATGCCGATTATCGATCGCGCTAACGTTCCGTTTCTATTTCCACGAACCGGCGATGTGGCGGTAAGAGACCCGTTCAATCGCAACATTTTTAATTTGCGCTCAAGTTTTGCCGTCGAAATGACCGCTTTAGTTAACTATGTGGTCGACAAAGAAAAAAAGAAAAAAGTGTCGATTTTAACTCAGGCCGATGTTTTCGGAAAAGTTGTTCAATCAGCGGCTCAAAAAGCCCTGCGTGATAAAAATATTGAAAATTTTGCAGCCATCGGTGAAGTGCCGCGAAATTCAGTGGACGTCACCGAAGCTTTTGAAACCATCGCGAAATCGAAGCCCGATGTGGTTGTACTCGGCGTAACACAA
>JAYVIY010000420.1:0-16600 GCA_043769795.1 Pseudobdellovibrio sp.
TCCGATCAGGGCGAGCAATTCAACGTGAATCAGATTCTTATTTTTTAAAACTTCAAGGCTAGAACTCGATGTCAGAATAATTCGGACATCGCTGGTCAGCTGGTCTGAACTGCCAAATCTTTTGAATGCTCCTTTTTTTACAAATATCGCCATTTTTTCCTGCAGGATTAATGGCATCTCTTCAATTTCTTCCACTAAAAGAGTACCGTTATTCATTAATTCAATTTTACCGCGTCGGGTTTTATCAATTCCGGGCAAGGTGCCCTTTTCGATTCCGAACAGTTCAATCTCGATCAGATCCTGCGGAAGCGTGCTGCAATTGATTTCAGAAAACGGACCACTGGCACGGAGGCTCATATAGTGAATGTTCTGTGCTGCTAATTCGCGGCCCGAGCCCACTTCGCCTTCAACGATGACCGGTACATTATTTTGCGCAAAGCGGGTTACATTTTCACGAATTTTCTGCATGACTTGTGATTCGCCGACCAAAGCGATTGAATTTCTGAGTTTGTTCAGAAGAGCATTTTTTTCATCACGTTCACCTTTAAATTTCAAGATGTGATCGATAGCAATTGTGACTTTATCAAGTGATAGAGGCTTTTCTATAAAGTCCCATGCACCGATTTTAGTTGCTTTGACCGCTGTTTCAATTGTGCCGTGGCCGGAAATCATCACAAAGGACGTATTCGGATTTAAAGGAACGGCTTGTGTCAGAACTTCGATGCCGTCCATTTTCGGCATCCAGATGTCGAGAAAGCAAATATCCGGCACAAATGTTTTTAAAACGGCGAGGCCCGAAACACCGTCGGCCGCGGCCATCACTTCATAACCATCATCGCGAAGGCTTTCAGATAGAACCTCTCTTATGGGAGCCTCATCATCTATTATCAAAATTTTCACTTTATTTTTTTTTGCATGAAGTTCCATTTAAACTCCCTCTAATGGTAAAATAGGTATTTCAATATAAATTTTCGTACCTTTGTTTTGATTCGCTAACACTCGGATTATTCCGCCATGGTCTTCTATAATACTCTTAACGATTGGAAGGCCGAGCCCAGTACCCTTTTCTTTTGTAGAAAAATAGGGTTCGAAAACGCGCTCGCGATCACGGGCAGATATTCCAACTCCATTATCGGCAATTGAAATTTTTAGAATCTGCTGACGCTTGTTATACTCTATTTGTAAAGAGATCTGCGGCTTTTCTTCGTTTTGAACGGCTGCGATTGCGTTGTCGACCAGATTAACAAAAACTCTCTTTAACTGATCAGGGTCAAACTTAAATTCAGGTACATTGGCATCAAAATTCAGATCGAATTTAATATTAACTTGAGTATCGATGTAGATTTGAATGGCCTGCTTCAGAACCAGCTCAATCCGGCCCGGCACAGTCTTAATTTGCGGTAGGCGTGCAAATTGACTGAACTCATTAACAAGAAATTTCATGTCATCAACCTGAGTGATAATCATACGTATTGAATCCTGAAAGGCGGGATCGGTAATTTGAGAGCCGAATTTTTTTGCCATTCGCTCAGCGGAAAGTCTAATCGGAGTCAGAGGATTCTTAATTTCGTGGGCAATTCGTCGGGCCACTTCTGTCCAGGCCACGGCACGTTGAGCATTTACGATTGGGGTCATGTCGTCGAAAACCATGATTCGTCCGATTTCAATATTGTCTTCGTCTTTAAGAATAGAAAGGTGGACCGACAGTGGAATGGTTTCAGTACCCACAGTAATTCGGATTTCCTTTTGCAAGGAAACCAGAGAATTTTCCTGCATTGAACGGATAATTCCCGAGAAAATTTTATAGTTTTCATCGCTTAGTAGCGAGCGAACCTGCTTACCCACACTCTCGACTGAATCGATTTGCAGAAGCTCTCCTGCGCGACGATTGACCGTGGTCATGTGGCCTGTCATGTCGACAGAGATCACTCCAGCGCTTACATTTTTCAGTACGATTTCTACATAGTGTGTGTATTGATTAAGATTTTTTATAGTCTGCTGGAGCTCAAGCTCGGAGGTTGATAAATTTCCTATCATTTGATTAAAGCTGCCAATCAAGCTATTAATTTCTTCACTTCCGGATTCAATATCCAACTGCGAGTAATCGCCAGAGGCTACCCTTTTTGTGGCCCTACCGAGCAGAACTAGCGGAATAGCCAACTGGCGAGCCAGATAAAAGCCGAACCATACCGCTGCAAAAATAATTACGAGGGTCATAACGATGAGCATGATGAAGTAAATGGACCTTAATGGGTATTCAACCAGCGAGTTGTTGTGAAACTCCTGATAGGCGCCGACGATGTCATCAAATTTCGAGCCCGGGGTCAGATTTAAAAATTTAGTTACAACCACCACACCGGTGTGATTTTTCTTTTCAACCGGCACCATGATCCGGAGTAAATTGTAATCTCCGAAGATCTGAATAGTGCTGGCTTCATCATGATTTGAAATGCCCTTTTGCAAAAACTCAAGATTCAGGGGAGGTATCAGATCGGAATTTAATTCTTCGTCCTGCGAAACAATCCGGTCATTAATAAAGTCGCTATAGTATTCAATGGCATCGAGCTTATACCGAGTTCTTAGCTTATCGAGATTGAGTTGCTTAGGCGTCGCCGGTATTTTAATTATTTCGCGTGAAGCAAGTCGTGAATACTCATATCCTCGCTTCTTTTCATTTGAAATAAATGTATCAATGACTTCGGAAGCATTTCTGAGAACCGATAACATTCGCTGCGAGAACCATTTTTCGAAACTGCTATTAAGGTAAAATACAGAAATCGTGAAGACCAAAAGCGTGGGAATAACCGAGAATGAAACGAAAGATACCATGAGCTTAGATTTGAGACTAGAACCGAAGATTTTGCCTCTGCGCTCAATAAAAACCTTAACTACATTTCGGAAAATTAAAAAAAGCAAAAGCAAAACAAGAATCAGATTGACGTTGACTAAGCCTATGAAAAACAGAACATGCGTCGAAGGAAGATTCTGTCCTGATCGAAAAATGTAAACTTCAAGTCCTATTAAAAATGCCAGTAATATTGAAATAGAAAAAATTGAAAGTATTTCGCGCTTTCTTTTTTTGAGTTCTAAACTTCTTTCAGCATCTGGAATTTTGTTTGGGTTTTTCGACATCATTGAGTTGCTTGATTTACTTTTCGATAATTAATTAAATCTTCAATCGTTCCGATCTTGATTTTGAATTTCTCTGAAAACTTCTGAAGCTTTGCTCCGGTGGCCGCCTCACCCTCGTCATCAAGTACTTCGCATAGGACCCCTGCGGCACTGAGATGGCTGAGGAGCGCAAGATCCACCGCGGCCTCAGTATGACCGGGTCTTTCGAGCACGCCTCCAGGTTTTGCCTTCAAAGGAAAGACGTGACCCGGACAGACAATATCCGTTACCTTGGCATTTTTTTTAATCGCCGTTTGGATTGTGTGTGCTCGCTCGCGCGAAGAAATTCCGGTTTTAATGCCTGTGCTGGCTTCGATTGAAATCGTAAAAGCAGCGTGATTATGACCGGCACCATGGGCTTCAGATTTAAGAAGAGGTAATTTCAACCGGTCAATTTGAGAAGAAGACATCGCCAGGCAAATTAAACCGCGAGCTTCTTTAGACATGAAATTAACTTTTTCGGTGTCAATGAACTCAGCGGCGACCATGAGGTCGCCTTCATTTTCGCGGTCTTTGTCGTCAACAATGATAACAAAATGTCCGGATCTAAAGTCGCTAAGAATCTCTTCAATAGGGCTAATCTGCATAATCAATAATATCTAACACAGGCCACTCTATTATGTGGCCTTTGGCGCAAAGCATTATGGGATATTTCACTGCTCTTGAAAACTAAAAACTGAGACCAGCTCCGCCTGCCACTGTAATGAAATAGCTTATGTCTTCTTGCTTGGTTTCTAGACCGGATGAATCGAATTGGGTTTTGTCGTAATGCATGAATCTTACACCGGCTTCGGCAGCTAAGCGCCCCAGATGAAAACCCGTACCGACCTCGCCGAAGAATGCATTTCTATCGGATCGTTCGGCCCAGCGGTAGCCCGGCCCAGCAAAAAATTTTAAGGTGCCAGTGTCAAAGGGAAAGTCCTGGCTAAAACGCAAACTTGAATCTAATCCGACCAAATTCTTGTCTGTGCCGGAACTGAAACGTTGAAAGGCTGCATTTCTCCAGGTCAACCACTCAGCAAAATTTAAATTTAGACCCAATTGAACTTCAGTATAAGTTTTACCGTTATAATTACCGGTTGATCCTGAGATATCAAAATCAAAAAACGGCACATCCTTTTTACTCACGCTCAGGTGCTGCGCAAATAAAGTAGGAACAAAAAATAGAATAGCAGCACCTAATAAGAATTTCGAAGTCATTCAAAAACAACTTCATCGTTTTTAAAATCGACATTAACAGTTTTCGTATTTTTAAATTCCTGCGCAAGGAGTTTCTTTGCGAGCGGATTCAGAATCACGTTCTGAATGAGGCGTTTAAGTGGCCGAGCACCAAACTGCAAATCAAATCCTTTTTCTGCAAGCCATTGGCAAATCGGCTCAGAAAAAATGATTTCCAGCTGCTTTTCTTTTAATCGGAGAACTACTTCCTGCAACTGAATCTTTACAATATGAATCATATTTTTCATTTCGAGCGAATTGAACTCAATAACATCGTCGATTCGGTTCAAAAATTCGGGGCGAAATGCGATTTTAAGCGCCGACTGAATTGCTGCAGAACCTTGGCCAGCACCCAAGTTGGAAGTCATAACGATAATTGTATTTTTAAAGTCAACAGTGCGCCCTTGGCTATCGGTCAAGCGCCCCTCATCCAATACCTGTAGCAAAATGTTGAACACATCATGATGAGCTTTTTCAATCTCATCAAACAGAACCACCGCATAGGGTTTTCGGCGTACAGCTTCAGTTAGTTGCCCGCCCTCTTCAAACCCTACATATCCCGGCGGCGCACCCACGAGCCTCGAGACAGAGTGCTTTTCCATGTATTCACTCATGTCAATGCGCACAATGGATTGCGCATCATCGAATAGAAATTCAGCCAGTGCTTTGACGGTTTCGGTTTTACCGACCCCAGTAGGCCCTACAAAAATAAAACTGCCCATCGGGCGATTCGGATCTGAAATTTCGGCTCTTGAGCGGCGAATAGCGTCTGAGATAACTTCAAGCGCGCGGTCTTGGCCGATAACTCGTCTTTTCAGCTCGGTTTCCATACTGAGGAGTTTCTGGGTTTCGGATTCGAGCATTTTTGAAACCGGAATTTTTGTCCACCTTGATATAATTTCAGCGATATCTTCCGCATCGACCTTTTCTTTCAGAATGGCAGATGTGTTGTTTTTGATTGTTTCTTCAAGGGCCCGCAATTTTTTTTCCAGTTCTGGCAAGCGGCCGTATTTCAATTCTGCTGCCTTCTCGAACTGAGCCTCTCGCTCAACTTTAGAGATCATGATTTTAACATCTTCAATTTCAGATTTGATTTTCTTAACATTGTCGATTTGCGCGCGTTCCGCTTGCCACTGCTCGCGCTGGGCCTGAAGGTCTTTGTTTAGCACCGCGAGCTCGGCCGAAATCTTCGATCGACGATCTTGCGACTGGGCATCGGTTTCTTTTTTGAGTGCTTCGAGCTCTATCTTAAGGCTTAATACTTTGCGCTCGATTTCATCAATAGCCTCGGGCACGCTTCGATTTTCAATTGCGAGCTTGCTTGCCGCCTCGTCGATTAAATCAATCGCTTTGTCAGGCAGAAATCTGTTGGTAATATATCTATGCGAAAGTTTAGCCGCTGCTACAATTGCAGAGTCAGTGATCTGAACGGCATGGTGAACTTCATACTTTTCTTTTAGACCACGCAAAATCGTAATCGTCTCGTCAACAGAGGGTTCGTCAACCAGCACCGTCTGAAAACGCCTTTCAAGGGCTGCATCTTTTTCGATATGCAAACGGTATTCAGTTAGAGTGGTCGCACCTATACATCGCAAATCACCGCGGGCTAAGGCCGGTTTCAGCAACTGCCCCGCATCCATAGAACCTTCGGCCTTGCCGGCTCCTACTAAAGTATGCAACTCATCAATAAAAAGAATGATTTCTCCGGAGCTTTCCGTGACCTCTTTGATGACGGCTTTCAATCGATCTTCAAATTCGCCGCGATACTTTGCTCCGGCGATGAGAGCCCCCATATCGAGCGACATCAATTTTTTACCAATTAAATTTTCGGGAATATCTTCTTTAATAATACGTAGTGCGAGACCTTCGGCTATTGCCGTTTTACCAACTCCGGGCTCACCGATCAGAACAGGATTGTTTTTTGTGCGTCTCGAAAGCACCTGTACAACCCGTCTGATTTCTTCGTCTCGTCCGATGACTGGGTCGAGCTTCCCTGCTTGCGCCAGCTCGGTTAAATCGCGGGCATACTTTTTCAAAACTTCGTATTGATTTTCAGGTTCGTCAGATGTCACTTTTTTCTGTCCTTTAATCTTTTTTAGGGATTCTTCGATAAGCTTAATACTTATATTGGCTTCACGGAAAATACTTTTTAATTCAGACTCGCCCGACTTCAGCATAGCTAAGAGAAAATGTTCGGTTGAAACCAGCTCGTCCTGATTTTTTTTGGCTTCGAGCTCTGCTTCCTTAAATATTTTCTGCAAACGACTGCTCGCAAAAACTTGCTCAGGTACTTGGCCTAGCTTCGGCATTTTCGACAGCGATCGTGCCACTACCGGTAATACTGACTTGGGCTTTACCTGAGCCTCTTCAAACAAACGGGGCACCAATCCCCCTTCTTGCTCAATCAATTCAGACAGCAGATGCTCAGGCTCAACCACGCCATGCTTTAGGCTTTCGGTGAGTTTCGCCGCTGATTGCATGGCTTCCTGACTTTTTTTTGTCATTTTTTGTACATCGTCAGCCATACACTATTATCTCCTACATTAAACATGAGTTATGTGTATAATTTGTCAATGCTACCTAAGTCAGAATCGAAGAAAAAAGCGCCAAAACGAACACGGTCATCGATAAAAAAAGATGGCATTAATCCCACTGCATATAATCAATATAAATTACCTTATTCCTGCGAGGACTGTACACATTTTAAGCCCTCCGACGAGTCTTGCACTCTCGGTATGCCCACCGAACATCACCTAAAAAGAAACCAAGTTATCTCTTACAATTTGTCAGGAAAAATTGCGCTTTGCCGACTTCAGGAAATTGACTAGATCAAGACTCGACTGACGAATTAAGACGTGACGAGTGTCTGGAAAACCACGACTGAAGCAGGATCTAGAAATTCAATTCCTATCCTAAAAAATCATTTTTCTATCCTTGTGTCCTGTCAAGAAAACCCCCCATACCCCGATCAGTAGGTATACGAATAATGATGGGGCAGGATGTCTCAGAGCTGTGATGCTCGCATTCACATTGAAAGGAGTCCTCAAGGAAGATTTTACGGAAGATTAAAAATATTAAGGATGAAAAAATTGGAAAAAAAACTTTTGGCTCGGATGCCATAAAAAAAAACAACTCACGGAGGAACTTATGAAACTTATAAATACTTAAAAAAATTTAAACGGAGTTAAAAATGGGAATGCGAATAACAACGAACGTAGCAGCGATAAACACACAAAGACACTTAGTAAACAGCCAAAGAAATATTCAGAACTCAATGGCCCAGCTTTCTAGCGGATACCGCATTAATAAATCAGCTGACGACGCCGCGGGTCTGGCCATCTCAGAAAACATGAAAGCACAGCTCAGATCTTCAGTACAGGCCCGACGAAATGCCAATGATGGTATATCATTAGTGCAAACGGCAGAGGGCGGACTCAATGAAATTTCAAATATCTCTACCCGTTTGCGTGAATTAGCAATGCAAGCTTCTTCTGACACAGTCGGCGACAGAGAACGTGGATTTATCAATAATGAGGTCACCCAGCTTAAAAGTGAGATTGATCGAATCTCAGGCACAACAAGCTGGAACTCGAACAATTTGTTAGATGGCACAACGCCAGTATTTGATTTTCAGATCGGCATCAATTCATCAATGAATGACGTGATATCATTTGATTCGGCGCAAAATGTTGCGACTACAGGCGCATTAGGACTAGAGGGCCTGGATTTCTCGACGAAGGAAGGCGCCCGCACATCTCTAGCAATTCTTGATGAAGCGCAAAGTAGTGTGAACGGAATGAGAGCAAACATAGGTGCGTTACAAAATCGATTAACTTCAACCGTGGATACTCTCGCGGTAACTGAAGAGAATTTAGCGGCGGCAAACTCGCGTATCCGAGATACAGACATAGCGTCGACTTCTTCGGAAATGGCTAGAAACTCAGTACTTCTGCAGGCCGGCACGGCCACCTTAGCCCAAGCCAATCAGACCAGCCAGTTAGCACTTAAGTTACTTGGATAGTTTTTGAAGTAATAGTAATGAAAACCCAAGGCCTCAGCCAAAATGCTGAGGCCTTTTTTTTCGCACGGAGCCAAAGCAGCCTAAGACTTTTGTCTTTAGCTAAACTAAAAAAGTAGAGGCTAAGACTTGCCGAGAATTTCAAAAATCGTTAGTCTGAGCAGGTTAAACAAAAAAAGGAAATATCATGGCTAAAAAAAAGAAACCGACCCCGAAGAAAAAGGCAACCAAAACAGCAAAAAAAGCAGCTCCGGCAAAAAAGAAATCTCCAATGAAAGCGACGAAGAAAGTTGCTAAAAAAGCGGCCCCTAAAAAAGCGGCGAAACCTGCAAAGAAAGTTGTTAAGAAAGTTACAAAAGCAGTAGCAAAACCGGCTGCAAAAAAGCTCACTAAAAAACCGGCTAAGACGGCAGCAAAAAAGACCTCTAAAAAAACTTCTGACGTAAATACTTCAGCCATGACACAAACATCTATGATCGACGATATCGCTTCAGAATTTGAAGATGAATCTGAACTCGATGCAATGGTCGGTTTAGAGGATGATGCACTAACTAACGCTGTTCCTCTTGAAGATGAAGATTCTGAAGAAGAAGCAGGAATGTCGTTTGAAAATCTAGAAGACGAAGACACTGCTGAAGATTTGGAAGACACCATGGAAGACGATATGGCTTCTGATGCTACGAAAACGGATGAAGATGATGACGAAGGTTATTTCTAAGATCTGAGCCTGTATTTTGATTAAAAAAAAGGAGTCTTGCGACTCCTTTTTAATTTTGTAACTACTTTGGTCCGACGACGTTTCCACATTCAAAATAGCTGGTGCATCTTCCATCTACGTATCAATATTGATGCATTAAATTTAAATTTTAATCTTTCATTGGTTTCGTATGTACCGCATATTTCTCAAACTCACCGTACTCATGTAATTTATTATAGAGAGTTTTAATCGTAATACCCAAACCCAATGCCGCCTGAGTCTTATTGCCACCGTAATGACCAAGAGCTTTCAAGATATACTTCTTTTCAAGGTCATAAAGTGGCATCGCCGGATCAAAATCCAAACTTTCAGAAATGACTTCAGGATTTCTGATGCCTTCAGGAATGTCATTGATCATGATCATATGACCTTCTGATAAAATCTGCAGTCGTTCACAAGTATTCTGCAATTCACGAATATTACCTGGCCACTCATATTTGATAAGAACCTTCATTGCTTCTTCGTCAATCGTTTTACCACGGTTAATGAACGAGTTAGTTGCTGAGCTAAGAAAGTAATTGACCAGCATTGCGATATCTTCTTTACGTCTTCTCAATGGCGGAGCGCTGACCACGATCGTGTTGATTCGATAAAAAAGGTCTTCACGGAAATTACCACGTACAACTTCCTGATCAAGTTCGCGATTGGTGGCGCAAACCAGGCGAATGTCAACTTTGATCGGATCTTTTCCGCCGACTCTATAGACTTCACCCTCTTGGATGAAACGAAGCAATTTAGACTGTATTGCCAAAGGGAGTTCTCCGATTTCATCGAGAAACAAAGTTCCACCGTTAGCCGCCTCTGCTAAGCCGATTTTTTTATTGTAAGCACCGGTGAAAGAACCCTTTTCATGACCAAAAAGTTCTGATTCGAGAAGTGTTTCGCGTAAAGCACCGCAGTTAATGGCTACGAAGGGTTTGTTCTTTCGGGTCGACTTATCGTGAATAGCGCGTGCGATAAGTTCTTTACCTGTGCCTGATTCTCCCATGACGAGAACACTGGCGTGAGAAGGAGAGACTCTCTCGATCATTTTCATCAGCTGCACCATAACATCTGATTTGTAGATGATGGGTTTAGTTTCAGAAATTTTTTGCTGAGCTACCCAACTCGATTGATTCTGCGATTGAGTGATTGAGCTGGGCAAATGAGGTAACGAAGTAGCGTTTGATTCAGACATGGGATCCACCTTTCAACGTGAGCATTTAGTAGGCACTTTAATCAATCTCAAATTGATACAGTGCATTGGCCGCAGTGCAATATAACTAAAGTCGTGTATAAATTGCAAGAAAATAATTTCATTATGATATATTTATTTTCTGGTCTGTTAAGGTGCCCCAAGCCTTGAGATAATAAATATGTGAAATCAACCCTAGGCCAAATTATAGATAACTACTTGAAATTTAAGGAAAATATTGAATCATTTTCCTTGCTTAGTTTGAAGGCTTACCGCTCAGATCTCGATCAAGTATTCAAAAACAAACAAAAATTAGTGTCAACCTATGACGAGCTCTGGACCATTGCCAGGCCTACATTAAGCCAGTGGGGAGCCCTCAGTATAGCCACGAGAAATCGTAAAATTGCGACTTTAAAGAGCTTATTCACCTGGCTTTATGAGCAACGACTTGTCGAAACAAATTATTCAAACCAACTGGTTTGTCCGAAAGTACCTCGAAAAATACCGCACTTCTTGTCAGTGGACGAGATCATCTCAGTACTTAATTTCATCAGCACTCAGTTAGCAGGTTCATTGAGCGAAAAAGACAGACATGATATAAAACTTCAGAAGTCCCTCTTTTTGCTATTGTATGGTGGTGGATTGCGAATCAGTGAGGCCTGCCAACTGAAATGGAAAAATCTGAATTTGAAAGAAAAAAAAATATTGGTACACGGCAAAGGTAACAAAGAACGATATTCAGTTTTACCTGCCTTTACAATTGAGCACTTTAAATCCGAAGAAGCCCATTCAGAAAAAAAGTGTCAGCTCTTTGTGTTCGGAGAAAAACCCTTAAATACAAGAACGGGCTATGAGATGATCAGAAAGCTGGGTAAGCAGGCGGGATTGATGAATCCCCTTCACCCTCATGCGCTTCGACACAGCTATGCCACTCACCTCTTAGCGAGCGGCGCCAACTTACGAACGTTACAAACCCTGCTCGGGCATGAAAGTTTACAAGCCACCGAAAAATATACTCATTTAAGCGTGGATCATTTAGCGAGATTGATTGATTCAAGCCATCCACTAGGAAAAATAAAAGCCTCTTAATTTCTATTTCGAACTCACCTAATACCGAAAGTTATACCTGAATGAAACTGTTTTCTAAAACCATGAGAGTGGCGCGGTAGATTTTGCCGAATTCACCCCGGTTATAATATTCTTCACGCGATTTGAAGAACGCAACCGGGTCGAAGTTCTTTTCGGTCATACTTTTATAAATTACATCTTCCGCCATAATCATCAGGCCGGACAAAGGAAACAATGTTGAAAAATCCAATTTATGCGGAAAACCTGTACCATCAAAATTTTCATGATGTTGCAGAATGATTTTATCCACGTCGGGCGGACAGCTGGACCAGAAAGCGACAAACTCGGCAGCCTTGATCGGATGACTGAAAATCTTAAAATTAGTTTGTTGATTGATTTCAGAATCTAATACTTTTGCAGTTAGTCGGTTTAATTTAATTACGAAAACTTCGTCGGTCAGTTCCATGTCATGAAGAAGCGCTGCAAAGGTTAATTTTTTTAAAGTGCTTGGAGTAGCCCAGTCGAGTTCTGTAAGAACGGCCGTTGTCATTATCGCAAGCAGATAACTATGCGGAGTTACCAGACTTCCGGATTCTGACAATTTTAACTTTTGGAGTGCCCCTTTTAGATTGGGTATCTTGTTCATCAACATAACCGATTTAGCTATGTTTTCTTTAGCAAGATTCTTTACAGTATCTGACCAGCCGAAATTTCGCGAACTATCGAGAATCAGTTTCCAGTCAGGTTGCAAGTTTTCAAGAGCCTCGGACGTATCGATGGTATTCCAGTCGATGCCCGAAAAAACATTTTTTCTGAAATTTGATATCAACGTTTTAAAATCAAGTAGCTCAACATAAAGATGAGTTAAATTTTTATTGCGGAATCGACTGGCCTCACCTTTATCAAAATTAGCATCATGAGGAACAACTTTGATAAACTGGCTCTGATTGAGACGGATAAACAGGGCCACTCCCGGAAAAACAATTTTTTCAAGAACATCGATTGAAACAGGTAAATAACTTTCAGACTGAGACTGCATGCTTTTTTGTGACAATGTTTCTTCAATTTTAAGAACCAACTGCTTTTCAAAAAAAGGTTTGTCCAAAAATCCGCAGTTGATAGCATCAGGAAATTGTTTAATAAATTTATCTATATCAGTACTGGTAAGGATAAACGGAGTATTTAAATTTTCTTTTCGTAATTCGCTGTACACATCAGCGCCGTTTTTAAGTGGCATATTGTAGTCGCAAAGCACAAGATCAAATGGTCCTTGAGTTTGCAATGCATCGATAGCTAGCTGCCCATTTTCGGCCTCAACAATCGTAACATTGTAGTTAGAAACGATGATCATCGATAATACTTCTAGGAGGTCTTTGTCGTCCTCAACAACTAAAAATTTCATTATTTAATATTATACACAACACTTCTTGAATACAAATGCGGAACGTGACTCAAAATGAAAAAGTCCCGACCAAATTATTTTTTGATCCCAGATCTTCCTAAATTGTTAAGAATCAAATAAAAAATCGGTACGACAAATAGGGTAAATGTTGTAGAAACAAACATTCCGCCAATTATCACCAACCCCATAGGTTTTCTGGTTTCATGACCAAGACCTCCACCCAATACTAACGGGATCGCTGCCATTACCGTGGCAACGGAGGTCATTAAGATCGGTCGTAATCTGACCGGACAAGCCTGCAAAAGAGCTTCGCGATAGCTGACATCTTTATCGTGCTTTATATGCGTAGCGAACTCCACAAGCATAATTGAATTCTTTTTTGCTATACCCATTAGCACAATCAATCCGATAAAACTAAACAAGTTCAGCGAGGCTCCTGTCATCCAAAGGATCAAAAATGCACCTGTAAATGAAAACGGCAAAGACATCAATACCGCAATGGGGTCGCGAAATGAATTAAATTGCACTGCTAAAATCATGTACGCGACGAGCACACCGATGAGCAGAACCAGATAGAGATTCTGAAAACTTGAACTGAATCCGGCAGCCGCACCCTCTAGATTAAAGGTATAACCCGGAGGAAGAATTTTTTCTGCATTTTCTCTGATTTTGCTTAAAACTGCACCTTGAGATTGCCCCGGTATTAAGTTTCCATAGGTTGAAATTGATCTTTGCCGATTAATACGGTTGATGGACTGCAATGAAGGCTTATTTTCAGTGGTGACTAATTCAGAAAGTGGAATCATGTTGCCGTAGTTGTTTCGAACGAAAAGTAATTTGACATCTTCTTTCGAAGCGATCTGACTTTCTTTTACTTTGAAACGTATGTCGTTTTTTTTACCATCACTCATGAACTGACCTGCACGCAGGCCGGCAATCGCAACCTGCAAAACCTGCGAGACCGCATCAGCACTAACGCCCTTCTTTAATAGCTGGTCGCGATCAGGTATCAGGGTCAGTTCTTTTTGACCAAGCCTGTAATCGGTATCAACGTCCACGCCCAATTTTTCTTCTTCAATTATTTTTATCATTTCCTGTGTTTTATCATTTAAAGTCTGAAGGTCGGAGCCCCGCAAATTAAATGCAATCGGATTGAGTTTTCCGGTTGAAAGATTTCGGGCAGAAATGTCACGCATAGATAATCTTAGGCCCTTTATATCCTTGGCTTTTTCGCGGATCAAATTC
This sequence comes from Pseudobdellovibrio sp., assembly GCA_043769795.1. Lineage (GTDB taxonomy): Bacteria > Bdellovibrionota > Bdellovibrionia > Bdellovibrionales > Bdellovibrionaceae > Pseudobdellovibrio. The sequence continues at coordinate 14,054 of JAYVIY010000420.1, forward strand.
ATTACTTCGTTGTGATTGAGTTTTCTTTCCTTCTGATCAACCAGATTGACCGGCGCAAATATTTGACCCGGACCGATTGAAATCAGAAATCCTGAAACTTCTTTTATTTCGCTGATCATTTTCTGCATAGGTTCAGCCAATTTAATTGATTCTTCTAGCGAGGTTCCGGGCTTTGCCTGAGCCGTAATGATGATGAGATTCTGGTCTTGCGAAGGAACGAACTCCTGCTTAATTTTAGTTACCGAAAATAGAGACAGCAGGAATAACACCAAAGACGAAATTAAGATTTTCCATCTGTGATTCAGACATTTTTCTAAGAGATTTCTGTAATTTCCGGACCATCGTTCAAAAAAATGCTCGAGCTTAACTTCAAATTTTGATAATTTTTGTTCAGTTTTGAGTAAAGCCGCAGCCCGCATCGGAGTTATCGTTACGGCCTCAATTAATGAAAGTATGACCGCAACCGACATCGTAATACCGAACTGAAACAAAAACTTTCCGATGACACCTTCCATGAAGATCACCGGAAGAAACACTGCAAGAACGGCTAACGAGGCAGCAATGGCTGCCGGCAAAACCTCTTTCGAGCCGTCTAATGCCGCAAGATAAGGTGTTTTACCCATACGATAATGGCGAACGATATTTTCAAGAATCATGATCGCATCATCGACGACAATTGAAATTGAAAGCGTCAGTGCCAAAAGCGTAAATAAATTCAAAGTGAAGCCCGCAAAATAAATAACTATAAATGTTCCAAGTATAGATGTAGGAATTGAAAACAGAATGTTTATTGATGACTGAATACTTCCGAGAAACAGAAAACAAATTAAGATCGTGATGATTGACGCGGCCCAGAGCTTACCGATAGTCAGATCGACAGTGCTCTTGGTTGACTGGGTATAATTCACATTGACCTTGTACTTAACGCCATCGGGATATTTTATTTCAGCCAGTTTTTTCATGACGGTGTTGGCCACGTCGACCTCGTTAGTACCGCGCTGCTTAGTAATACGAAATGTGACTGCCGTCTTGTTGTCAACACGGGCCACTCGACGAATATCTGCGAGACCGTCTTTGATATCGGCCACATCTCTAATATGAATTATTCGATCCTGAATGAGCTGACCGCCGCGTCTCTGAATTGGAAAATCTGCAATTTCCTTTACGGTGCGGGCCTCTCCGAGATAACGCACTCGAATTTCCTGTTTTCCTTCGGTATATTGACCGGCGGCACTTTCAAGATGCTGAGTTCGAACCGCATCCACAACATCATTAACCGTTAATTCGAGTTTTTTTAATTTTTCTAGGTCAAGCCAAACGCGGAGATTGCGATCAGGAAATCCGCCTGTAGCGATCTCACCGACTCCAGGTAAAAACTGGATCTGATCGACAAAATAATTTTCAGTCCATTTTAAAATTTCTTCGACATCTTTATCGCCATATACAGAAATGAATAAAATCGGATCTTCTTCAGGGTTTGATTTTTTTATAATTGCTGGTTCAACCCCGATTGGAAATCTGATTTGGCTGAGGGCCGACTGCACTTCTTGCAGAGCCACATCAACGTTGCGACTAATATCAAATTCGAGCGTTATGCTCGCCGAACCTTGCTGTGCTGTCGAGCGCATTTCTTTTACGCCTTCAACGGTTAAGAGCCTTTTTTCGACCAAGTCGAGAATTTCACTTTCGATAACTTCAGGCGCAGCCCCGGGAAAACTGACCGTGATACTCAGGACTGGAAAATTGACATCCGGCATTTGACTTATACCGAGTTTATTCAGGCTGATTGATCCGAAAAGAATAAGTGCTGCCATTAGAACCCAGCCAAACACAGGCCGCTTCAGAGAAAGCTCAATTAAATTCATGATATCCCCGTGTCTGCAGATTTAATGTATTGAGCAACAATCAGTTCTATTGAATCGGAATAATGATCGACCACCGTTTGTACATTGGGGTCATCGCATAATGTAGCCGAATCTATAATATTTGTTTTTAAAAAAATACTCATCCAGGGCTCGATTGAAATGACCCCTTGCTGATAGAGCAACTTAAGACAAAAGTGCAGCTTAAGAAAACCGGGATTCAGACACTTGGCTACAGCTCTCAGTGAATGTCCGGTCAGGTTAAAGAGAAATTCAGAGTGTTGATCACCTTCCAAACTAACGTGCGAAACACAATTTAAAATATAAAGGGCTAACTCAAGCTTATCATAACTGCTTCTGATGTCTTTAAAGTCATCAATTAGCGTCGCCTCACTGAGTGTCTTCATCTGACTAGAATCAGCTTTTTCTTTGTAAGAAAAATTAACGAAGTGCAGAGGTTCGAGAATTCCGCCACCAAATCGTTTTTTACTTTTAAGGGCGCTTTTCGCTATAAAAGAATTTCGAGAGCCATTTGCGGCCAGCGCATGAATGATCAGATCCGCTTCACCATATCTAATTTTTTTTAGAATGATAAAATGGTCTTGTTTTTCGTTCAAGCGTCCCCCTAGACATGCCGAAAGCATAGTACAACCCAGAACCTAAGTCTTGAAGAATTGTTACTTCG
>JAYVIY010000421.1:0-2493 GCA_043769795.1 Pseudobdellovibrio sp.
TATTTTGAAATTTGTTCTTTGAGAATGCGGCCGATTTCATCGGCTCTAATCTGAGCTTCCATCTATATACCTCTTTTTAAAATGTCGTCTTTAATTTTGTTTAAATGAAATTGAGCTGAATCGTCCATCGTCCAGCCTCCAACAGAAACTTTATAGCCAGAAATTAGATTTTTGTCTTTTTCTACTTTGAGTTTCACTTTTTTGTTTAAGGTTTTCGAAATACCCGCCTCAACTTGCGATCTAAAGGCGTCAGCGACCTCGGTTGCAACATATAATATTCCGTCAGTTTCTCCGCCTTTTGCCCGAACCAATGCTTGAAAGGCATTGTCGATCTGGCTCAGAAGGGCGACGCGTTCATTTTCAACTATTAATATGAAAAAATTGAACGTTTCAGCAGAACACTTCCCCTCAAGCGCAGACTTGGCAACCATGGTCTTTGTGTCTACGGTGTTAAAAGGGCTTGCAAAAAATAATTTTGAATCATCATTTGAAAATATTTTTGAGAGCTCGCTAAGCTCGGTCGCAATTCTATCTGTTGTCTTGTTCGCTTCGCTGGCCTCGAATAAGGCGCGTGAATATTTATTTATAAGTGCGTCTGCGCTCATGCTTTTACCTGCTCTAATTGTTTTACAAAAGCTACTTCCTGTGCGGAAGAGGGGGTCTGGTTATCGCCTAAGGTTTTTTTCGCCACAGCCACGGCTTGATTTAATATTTGATTGTTTATTTCGGCTTTTGCTTTGTTAAGCTCGTTTTTTATTGTTAGCGTTGCATCGTTTTTAATTTTTTCAGCCCCAACAGCTGCTTCTTTAAGAGTTGCCGCCTTGAGCTCGTCTGCCTCAAGCTTTGCCTTTGCCACGGACGCCGTTTCGCCAGCCTCTAGTTGTGCTAGTTTTGCCTTTATGCCCATCAGGGCTGCTTCTGCGCCACGTAGTGCGCTTTTTGTTTTTTCGGCGCGATCTTGATACTCTTTTTGCCTATTAACAAATGATTCTATGACGGAGTCTTTCATAAAGAAGAATAGGGCCACTAGCAGAATACCTAAGTTTGCAGCTTGCCAGCCAATTTGCGCAAATGGAATTTCTTCTGCTCCGTTAGCCGAGCCGTGCTCGCCGCCGGATGCAAATGCCATCGTCGCGCAAAGCAGTGTAAGCAAAAATATTATTTTTTTCATTAGACAGCTCCTGTAATTTTTTTTGAAATTTCAGCTGCTATTGTCTGTGATATGATTTGAATTTCTTTTTCAGCGCTTGATTTTTGCAAATTAATGTCTTTGGCGGCCGCTTCCGAAAGAGCCTGCGCCGCTGATTTCGCTTCGTTTAATACCGCATTGGCTTTTTCTGATCCTTGAGTGCGTGAAACATCAAAAATGTTTTTTATTTTCTCATTTATTTCGCGGGCCTTAGTTTTAAATATTGATTCAAGTTTTTTCGCCTCGTCTTGAGTTTCGGTTGCAACTTGCTCGGCGCCCTTAGTCTGTTGAAGTCGCTGGTCGTAGGCCTTGAAATAGGGGCCAAAGACAAAAATCGTCAAAAATGAAATTGAAACGATAAAAATGATGAACTGGATAAATGCAGTCTGATTTGCACCGAGCTGTAACAATATTGCCATGCTGATCCCTTGTTTAAAAACATCTTGGGATAGCATCTAATTGTTTTACACGTCAAGATTTTAAAGATTTTTTGCCCGGGGTTTAGGCTTTCGGAACGTATGAGGCGCCCTCAAAAACTACGCCTTCTTCTATTTTTAAACTTGGAGTTGTTACTGTGCCTCGAAATGTTGCTGGCGGCATCATAATAACTTTTTTGCTCGCCACAATATTTCCTTCAAGATTTCCCATAATTGTTACGTATCCTGCTTCAATTTCGGCCAGAACCTGAGCGGTTTCAGTAATAACCAAGTGGTCTTTTGTGTAGATTTCGCCTTTAAATTGTCCTGATATTTTTGCCGTTCCGCTGAATGAAAGGCGGCCCTCAAAGGAGCTGCTTTCTTCAATGAGAGTCGATATGTTTAATTCTTTTTCTATCATTTAGCTTTTTAATTTCTCATAGATTTGGGTTAGTTGATCGTCCGTATAGAAAGAAACCTGAACTCGTCCTTTTCCTGAATTATACGTTATTTCTACTTTTGTTCCGAGGGTTTTTTGAAGCTGGTCTGCCAACTCAGCCGCCAGCTTTTCAGCCAAATCCATTCCGAGAGTGGCCGCTGCCGTTGGCGGCGCTGTTGCCGCTTTCTTTCCTTGAATTGTTTTGATTTCGCTTTCGAGCGCGCGAACCGAAAGACCCAGTTCGGCTACTTTTTTTGCAAGCGCTAATTGTTTACTTTTTTCTGTCAGCGATAGGATTGCTTTTGCATGCCCTGTAGTGATTTCTTTGTTTGAAAGCATTGTTCTGATTTCAGCCGGTAGTCCCAAAAGGCGAAGGGCGTTAGCTACCGACGATCTTTCTTTTCCAACTTTTTCTGCGGCTTCATTTTGCGAGAGCGAAAATTCTTCGA
>JAYVIY010000422.1:0-2490 GCA_043769795.1 Pseudobdellovibrio sp.
CGGGCTAGGCCGCTATAAAAAAACCCGGGATTAAACCGGGTTGCGAAGTTCTTTCAAAAAATGCGTAGGTGGGCTATTTAACGAGTTGGTGAGCTAACACCAGCATTTCAGCTTTTAAGACCTGAGCGGCTTCTATCTGGTAAGATTCTTTCGGGTGGGTGTACGAAGAGATAGCGCAAGAGTGTGAAGATAATACGATTTTCATTTCTTTAGTCTTTGAATCATAAACACTTAAGTTTTGAATAGAAAACGGTGCAATCATCATCATGCAAACCACGAGGCGATTTTCAATTTCTAATTCACTTTCAGAAAGCATTTGCGCGGCCCAGAGAAGATTTTGTTTGTTGGTGTTAGAAAGTTTTAAAGTCTTCTTTGCGCCTTCGCGGAGATCGACCGATAAAACACCGGCATCACTCAAAGTTACCGCTGCGATTTGAGCATCAACCGACGCCACTTGAGCAACCGTGGTTGCGTTTACTGTAAGTCCTGACAAAAAAGCCAATGCGATGATAATTGATTTCATATGTATTCCTTTGTTTAAGTTTAGTTTTCTGGTAGTTAAAATCTAGAACGGGTAGTTAACTTGCGGATTTTGCTGCATCAGTTCACAGGCCAATTGTTCTATAGTGCTGTTTTGCAAAGTGCCCAGTTGTAAGGTGCCGTAGTGTTTTCCGTTAGGTAAGAGGGTGTTGAAGTTAGCGGTTAAACGAATACCCTTTCCGATAAAAGTTGTTGGGGCGCCAAGACGTTTCGGGTCAACAGGTTGTGTCTTAACAATGTAGTTTTCTGTGCTGGTGTGCTCTTCCGAAATGCGTTCGATGCGAACCTGAGTTAAACCTGCGATTCCGCCGGTTGTTACGGTCAGTAACATTCCCACATCTTGCAGAGGTTTAAGCGGCTGGCACTTTATAATTACCGTCATTTGATCAGCGCCGGCTTGAAAGGCGTCTTGATTTGCTTTAGCGAAAGAAGAAAGAGTGATGATGGCGATAGTTGTTAATAATAAATTTTTCATTTAAATACCTTTTTAAGTTGGTTAATCGTCGTTACAGTCTTTATAGATAATAAATTTCATTATTAAAAATTATTTGAATTGATATTCATACATTATAAAAACTTATTTAAGTGGTTCCATTTCGGGGCTTTTATCCATGACCTGATGAAGTTATTTCAGGGCGATTTCTGCGAGAAAGGTTTAAACGGCATTTGAGTCACAGAATTGGAAAAGTCTCAGTTTAACTCTAAAGCAATTTGCAGATAACGCCGTTACCTAAATATGACTTATTTGGGTCTCTCAGTGATTATTATTTCGATTTTTGGGGTCACGCTTTTAGCCGCGAAGAGCGAGACCGGCTTTAAAGAAGAAACTAGAAAAGTTAAATTCTATAATTATCATAGTAACAAATACGGCTACGAAATAACTTACCCATTCAACATGTATCTTTCAGTAGATGAAAGAATCGGGCGCGCGAAAGAGGCCATGAAAGTGCCGGTTGAAGATTTAAAAAACATACTTATCAGTCGTAACTCGCCTCAACAGAAGCGCTGTGATTTCAATGGTCTTGATTGCGAGTTGGCTGTAACTCCTTATGGCGATGGAACAAATGTTGGGTGGCACGATGCTCTTGAATATATTGAAAGGTTCAGAAACTCAGCCGAAATAACTGACAAAGCAAAAACAAAATTACAAAATACAAATATCAATCAATACAATGCAGAAATATTCGTGAGAGAAATGTCGCTAGACTACTTTAGGGCCTATACTTACATTAAGTGCGAAGAATCAAAAACCTTTTTTGAATTCACGGCGAGCAGAAAATATAATAATGTTTTCAGCAATTTTCAGAAACTGCGGACACGGAAATTGAGTATTGATAGTTTGTATAACTCAGAACAACTGATGATTATTAATTCGTTTAAATGTCCGAAAGCCAACTTTTTTTTCAAAAAAAATAAATAACCCCTTGGCATGTTCTCCGCCGGGAGCCACTAATACACTGACTTATGATAGCGAGGTTTCCACATGCCCGAAAAGTTGAAGTTAATACCGATTAGGGTTTGGTTGAGAGTTTCATTAAAGGTTTTTCCCTGAATCGAGTAGATTTTCAGATAGGGCCCAAACGACAATTTGTGATTTAATTTGTAATCAAAATAGGTATCAAGAACCAAGCGGCTCCGTAGATCTTCGCCGGAATCACTGTCGTCGTTAAAGTAAAAACGATAATCCAGTTCGGACTTTAAAAGGGCAGTTCCGTCTTTTAATACTTTTTGTATTTCAGCTTTGGCGCTGAGACCGCGCTGATTTTTTTCGCGACCGGTGGTAAGGCGGGTTTCAAAGAGGTAAGACAATGTGGCCGAGTTGATCACGGTGCCATTGTACAGTCTCCAGCCGAGATAGGCCTGAATGTTTCTCTGCAGCTCTTGGTTAGGATCTTTTTCAAACTCGGTATCATAGGCCAATTCAAAGACCGGGCCCATCTGATTTCCAAT
>JAYVIY010000423.1:0-6762 GCA_043769795.1 Pseudobdellovibrio sp.
CTCAGATTCTTGAATTATTTCAGAGTCTGCAAGAAAAAATGAACATGACGGTGCAGTTCATTACCCACGATTTAGGAGTCATTTCCGAGGTTTCTGATAAAGTAATGGTTATGTACGGCGGACACTCCTGCGAAACCGGCAACACCCAAGATATATTGAACTCACCGAAACATCCATATACTGGTGCCCTTATTGAATCGCGACCTAAAATGGGCCAGCGAGTTTTAAGATTAAAAACAATCGAAGGAAGCGTTCCCGCTCCGCACGAACTTCCGAAGGGCTGCCCGTTTGCAAACAGATGTCCGAATGTATTGACCGATTGCTGGACAAATAAACCTCAACTTTTACCGGTGACAGGCTCTCCAACAAGAGCGGTCGCTTGTTTTAATCCACTCTAAGGGCTTAAAAAATGACGAATGAATTTATTTTAGAAGCAAAAGCCGTTAAGAAATATTTTCCGATCAGAAAAGGTTTCTTTATGCGAGAAGTTGGTCAGGTGAAGGCCATCGAAGAAGTCAGCCTTTCCATTCGTAAAGGTGAAACTCTCGGTTTAGTCGGAGAATCTGGCTGTGGAAAATCCACGCTGGGTCGTACTTTAATTCGTTTGTATGAGCCGACTTCTGGAAGCATCCAGTTTGATGGCGATGACTTTCTGACTTTAAAAGGCGAAGCACTCCGTAAAAAACGACGAGATATCCAGATGATTTTCCAGGATCCTTACGCTTCGCTCGATACCCGTATGACCGTCGGACAAATTATCGAGCAACCTTTTAAAATTCACGGACTGCTTCAAAAAACTGAGCGCGAATTGCGCGTAAAACAACTGCTCGAAATGGTTGGTCTTAAAGCCTCTCACGTCAATCGCTACCCTCATGAATTTTCAGGCGGCCAACGCCAAAGAATTTCGATTGCCCGGGCAATATCTTTAAACCCTAAACTCATCATTTGTGACGAGCCAGTCAGTGCACTGGATGTTTCGATTCAGGCGCAGATTCTGAATTTATTGAAAGATCTTCAAGAGCGACTCCAGTTAACTTATCTATTTATTTCCCATGATTTGTCTGTCATTGAGCACGTTTGCGACCGGATTGCAGTCATGTACCTCGGTCGAATCGTCGAGCTTACAACCCGAGAAGAGTTATATAAAAACCCCCGTCATCCGTACACTCGGGCGCTGATGTCTTCAATTCCGAGTATCGGCACCGGCAAAAAGAAGATGACTAAGATTTTAAGCGGCGAAATACCTTCACCGATCAACCCACCTTCTGGTTGCACTTTTCACCCGCGTTGTTCGTTTAAAATAAAGGAATGCTCAGAACAGGTTCCAAAATTGTCTCAGGTTTCAAATACGCATTTTAAAGCCTGCCATGTTAATTTAGATACTAATTTAAAGGAGATCTTATGAAAAATTTCAATATCCTGTTAGCGGCAACCCTTATGTTGTCTTTTTCTTCGTGCACCAAACGAAACAAGAAACATGAGACTCCTCCACCTGCGGCGACTGAAGCTGCTGCTGTGGCAGCACCGGCGGCGCCGGTTGTTCCGGCATTAAATAACAAAGAGCTCAAGATCGGAATGATCCAAGAGTTTGAAAACTTCAATCCTCTAATAGCTACGATGAACGCCACAACTATTATGTCGAAGTTGGTCATGCGAAATCTGGTGACTATTAATGCTGACGGCAAATGGGTTGCGCAATTAGCGAAATCTATTCCTTCTCTTGAAAATGGCGGGGCAAAGATAATTACAGTAGGCGGCGTTAAGAAATTAGAAGCCGTTTGGGAAATTCTAGATAATGCAGTTTGGGGCGATGGAAAACCTATTATTTGTGATGACTTCGCATTCGCAATTAAAGTTGCTTCTGCTGCAACAGTCAGTATCGGTGAAAAAGAGGTTTACACGCAGGTTGAAAAAGTCAGCGTTGATCCAACAAATCCAAAAAAGTGTACATTTACATATGACAAAGCAAAATGGGATTTTTATCAGCTCGGTACCTTTTACCCACTTCCTAAACACTTGGAAGAAAAAGTCTTTAATATGTTCGCCGCTGAAAATGCAGGCTATGAAAAGAACTCACTCTACGTAAAAGACCCCTACAATGTGGGACTTTACAATGGCCCGTACATCATGCAAGAAATTCAATTAGGCGATCACGTGACCTTTATTCCGAATCCTAAATGGTATGGTGAGCCTCCAAAAATTAAAAAAATTATTTTTAAACTGATCCCAAACTCGGGAACTCTTGAAGCCAATCTGCGTTCAGGAACAATTGATATGATTTCGACACTTGGGTTCGCCCTTGATCAAGCTTTGGCCTTTGAGAAAAAAGTGAAAGCTGAGAACCTCAACTACAATGTAATGTTTCAGCCAAGTACTGTTTACGAACACATTGATTTGAATTTAGACAATCCTGCGCTTAAAGATATAAAAGTCAGAAAAGCCCTCAATTATTCAATCAACCGTGAAGAATTAGTTAACTCATTGTTTGAAGGCAAGCAGACTCCAGCAATTCACAGTGTTACTCCAAAAGACCCTTGGTACACAGACGACCCTACCAAAGTAACTCTTTACAAATATTCTCCACGAGACGCAGAAAAGTTACTTGATGAAGCCGGATGGAAGCGCGGTCCTGACGGTATTCGCACAAAGGGAGCTACCAAGCTATCGTTCACATTAATGACTACTGCAGGAAACGAAACCCGCGAGTTAGTTCAAGTCTACTTACAAAATGGTTGGAAACAGGTTGGTATTGAAGTGAATTCGAAGAATGAACCTGCACGCGTATTCTTCGGCGAAACCACCAAGAAACGTCTGTTCGATTCGATGGCTCTGTTTGCCTGGGTTTCTTCTCCAGAGAATTCACCAAAGGCCACCTTCTTATCAACGAACATCCCTACTGCAAAAAATGGCTTTTCCGGACAGAATCAAATGGGTTGGAAAAATAAAGAAGTTGATAAACTTCTGATGGCTCTTGATTTGGAATTTGTTCACGAAAAGCGAATTCAGCTGGTTCATCAGATCTTAAAATACTATACCGATGAAGTACCGGTTTTGCCGCTCTACTACCGATCGGATGTGGCTGTGGTTCCGAATCAATTGAAGGGTTTTAGATTAACTGGTCATCAATTTCCTGAAACCAATGAAGTTGAAAAGTGGAATCTAGAGTAGTCTTTAGTTAGGACCGATAGCTTTAAAAAGGATGTTTGAATTATATGATTAATTTTATCTTACGCAGGATTGTGCAGACGTTAGTAGTGATCGCTATTCTATCTTATGTCTGCTTTGGGTTAATGAATTTGATGCCCGGCGATCCGGTCGAGATGATGATTTCAAGTAATCCGAAAATAACTGCTGCCGATGTTGTCAGATTGAGAAGTTTTTATGGACTCGATCAACCGATGTACAAAAGATACTTCAGCTGGGTCGGCGATCTTGCTCATGGTGAATTAGGCTACTCGAGAACCTACAGAATTCCCGTTACCGAAATGATGGGACCAGCGCTTGAATCAACTTTTATTTTGTCGATGGTTTCATTGGCGTTCTCACTCTTAATTGCAGTTCCTCTCGGTATACTTTGCGCACTCAAACCAAATAGTAAAGTTGACTATGTTGTGAATTTGTTTAACTTTGCCGGCATTTCTGTTCCTTCCTTTTGGCTCGGAATTGTTTTAATTATTATTTTTGCAGTCAATTTGCACTGGCTTCCGGCTGGTGGATATCAAACAACCGGTATGGATTATGATACGGACTGGGACGAGCTAATGGATAAAGCAAAGTTTTTGATCCTTCCGGTACTTTCGCTCTCGATTCAATCTATCGGTCGATTTTCGCGCTTTACACGTTCATCGATGCTTGAAGCCATGAGAAATGACTTTATTCGCACGGCGAAAGCAAAAGGCTTAACCAACCAGACTGTAATCTGGAAACACGGTTTCAGAAATGCATTGATCCCATTAATTACTATTGTGGCACTAAGTTTGTCTTCGATCTTCTCCGGCGCATTGATCACTGAATCATTGTTTGCTTACCCAGGCATTGGACGATTGCTTTATTCGTCGATCATGGGTAACGACTTCAACGTTGCAATGATTTCATTTATGATTTCTGTTAGTATGGTTTTACTAATGAATTTGGCAGCAGACTTACTTTACGGCGTGGTTGACCCTCGCGTTTCTTACAAATAAAGGAACATGATGGAAACATTAACTACAAACATAAAAAAGAAGATATCAGCAAGACCTACTGAATCCACTTTAAATAAGGCTCAAATTGCCGAAATGGAAAAGGTTCAGTCCTTATCAAAAATAATTTATTCGCAGTTCAAAGAACACAAAGCGGCCGTTATCGGGGCCTATACTATTTTGTTTTTTGTTGCTATTGCATTAACTGCGCCTCTCATTGGTAAAATTATGGGAGTTAATGCTGAAAATCAGAACGTTTTTCATAGGTATAAAGCGCCTTTTTCGACAATTAGCGCCGGTGTCGACACCCGTGAAAGCGAAGTTCGGACCTATATTCTTGAAAACCCGGAAGACGCGGCATTGGTTCAAAAAGAGCTAATGAAGGAAGAATTTGTTACCTCAACCCGACCTGAAGATGCACTCTATGATTGGGCTCATTACGAAAAACGAAAGGCTTTAGCTGCCGTTCGCTATTTAAACGTAGACGATGGCATTAAGTCAGACTTGCGCAAAGTTGCAAAAAAATTCGAGACTTATCACTTATTCGGCACTGACGAATTGGGCCGAGACGTTCTCATGCGACTGATTTATGGTACGCGCATTTCGATGGGCGTAGGTATTTTGGTTGCACTGTCTTCCGCTCTGATCGGTTTGCTTATCGGCGCCTTAGCTGGATACTACGGTGGCGTTATCGATTCTTTATTAATGCGGATAACTGATGCGCTTTTATCTTTACCGACGATTCCGGTATTAATTGTTGTTTGCGCAATTGATTTACAAAAAATACCTTTTGTCAGTGCCTTACTTAATTCCGGCGGTGAAAGTATTTTAAAACTGGTATTTATTTTGTGTCTTTTCTCATGGATGCCAGTTGCCAGATTAGTCCGCGGAAGTATTTTAACTCTCCGTGAAAGAGAATTTATTTTAGCCTCAAAGACTCTTGGCGCCACTGACTTTACGATCATTACGAGACATATGTTTCCAAATGTTATAGCTCCGCTGCTTGTTTCTGTTACTTTGGGCGTGGGTGAATCTATTCTATTTGAGGCGGCACTTAGCTTTCTAGGTTTGGGTATTCAACCACCGACCCCGAGCTGGGGTAATATGTTGTTTAACGCTCAGGAATTGATTTATCAGGCTCCATACTTAGCCATTTTACCTGGACTATTGATTTTGTTTGTAACGATTAGCTTCAACTATGTTGGAGATGGCCTACAAGATGCTATTGATCCTAAAACAATTAAACGCTAGAATTAGAGTCTATCAAAGGAGTTAATATGGGTGAGTTTAGTATTGCACATATGCTGATTTTAGCAGTAATTCTGTTAGTTTTTTTCGGACCAAGCCGATTACCTGCTCTTGGGCAATCACTAGGAAAAGCTATTCGTGGTTTTAAGGAAGGCATTAACGAGATCAATGCTGACGCAAAAGATGTTGGACCACAAAAAGAATTAAAAACTAATCAAGAATCGGCAAAGGTCGACGAAAAAGAAACCAGCAAGCATAAGTCCTAAACTGGGCCCTGGAATCGACATCAAAAAACAAAAGAAAAAACTAAGATACAGCATAGGTCTTGATCTCGGTGGCACAAAGCTTGCCACCGCGTTGGTCGATAGTAACGGAAAAATTATTGAATATGGTAAATTTCCGTTAGAACTCAAAAATTCTGACTCTCCGAACGCAGCGAAAAAAAAAGTCCTTTCAATTATGCGGACCGCTTGCATTGACTACAAAATGAGATTTCCACTTGAAACTTCTGCTAAAAATTTTGCAGGAATCGGCCTGGCCAGCGCCGGCCCGCTGAATGTTGAAAAAGGAGAACTGATCGACCCGTCTAACTTTTCAGGTTGGAAGAGATTCAAGATTGTCGATGAGCTGAAAAATATTCTGAAAGCCTCGGGTTGGAGCCCACCACTGTTTTTTCAAAATGATGCAATTGCAGCGGCATTTGCAGAAAAGTGGCTTGGCTCAGCTCAAGACTGCAAGAGCTTCGTGGTCATTACAGTTGGAACTGGTATTGGAACCGGAGTCATTTTCAATGGACAGCCCTGTCAAACAGAAGGAATGGGTTCTGAATGGGGCCATCTTCTCATAGATTGCAAGGGACTACAAAAGAGCAACTCGGGAATAACTGACTTTACTGTAGAAGGTATTGCAAGTGGCACAGCCTTGCTGAAACGGGCTCAATTGTGCGGCTTTAGCGGCAAATCAGTTGAAGAACTTGTGACCGTAAATTCAAAAACAAAAAAATATGATTTTCTATTTGAAGATATGGCTTGGGCACTGGCATCACTTTGCTATAGTTTATCTTTGGGTTTTCATCTCGACAAAATTCTTTTTAGCGGTGGTCTAATTAAGGTTAAGGAACTTTACCTGGAACGAACAAAAAAATTATATAATGAGATGATCCGAGAAAAAAACCCCACGTTTCAAGCACCAATCATTGTAGCTAAAGCCGGCAACAGGGCCGGAGTTTTGGGCGCAGCAAGTCTTCCTTACTTATTAATTGATTGAGACCGAATTTTTTTAAAGTGATTGATTAAACCATTCGTCGAAGAATCATGGCTCTGCACACTCGCAT
>JAYVIY010000424.1:0-6754 GCA_043769795.1 Pseudobdellovibrio sp.
TCACCTGTTTTTTGCGATTTTAACTGACGATATTGTCTTGCTGAATTTTTTTGAATTTTCACAAAAATTTCTAGGCTTTCTTTTTAAAAACTGTATGCTCTAATTTAATAAGACGCTCTTCGAATGAATCGTTTGATTCCATTGATTTTCTCAAAAACCAATTCAAATAAGTTTGATAACCCATCCCTTGCTTTTCGCCTTCAGCCTCAAGCCACGCAATGACTTCATGATCAAGTCGAAAAGTTTTAATAACTTTAAGCTCTTTGGTTTTTTTGCTTTTTTTTGCTTTAGAAAAATCGTATTGATCTCTCATGAATTCACCTTTTCGTGGCATTGCTTCTGCTCTTGCGCAGTGGCCTTGCGGGCAGAAATAACACGTATTTTTTCAGCATAAAGTTTTTCACTATAAATCACCACTAATACTTTTGCTTGATTCGAAAAACCTATCCGAACCCAGCGTTCGTCGTTTTGTGAGTGATCAGGATCTGGTATTTCAAGAGCCTGATTGTCACTCCAAATTGTAACAGCCTCACTAAAACGAATTCCGTGTTTTATGAAGTTGGTAGACGCTTTGACATCATCCCACTCAAATTCATATAAATTATTGTATAACATTGTTATTACTTTGTAAATATAGAATGTTGTCCTTGAATATACTTTTCATGCACCTTTTGTTTGTGCACTAATTAGACTCTGCCCAACTCAAATGACCCATCCTTACAGGTTCGATTTGCGTTTGAACTCAGAATTTAATTCCGCAAATCTTGAGGTCGCAAATTGTGACCTCAAGTTTCTTCTATAATTTCAACAGCTTAAGAGCGGTTTGCTTAAGAAATCATCTCCAACACGGCAGTTCGATACTCGACTACGAAGGGGCACCATTATTTACAGTCAGTAAATATTTTTTCATAATCACGAGCTGCAACAAGCATCGCCGACATTTCAGCTTCAATTTTTATATCAGGAAATTTAACATATCCTGAGTCGTCAGCATCAAGATGATCAGGCTGATATTTAGTTATGAAATTTGCGTGAGCAACGATCTCACAATTTTCATTTTTACAAACAAGTTCTTTCTTATTGTAAGGACCACCCTCAGGAGTGCGAGTGGTACTAATATTCGCAATATTTGATGCAATGACATTCATCTCTAATCGTTTATTGTCCAATTTATCTTGGCATTCGTTTTTGTGAATTTTTGCCGCAAACGATATCGAAGAAATCAAAAGCATGAAAAAAAAGATAAATTTCATATATTACCCCACTCTCCTAATTATAGCTGAATCTACAAAAAAAGAACTGGATTAACGTTCAGAAAATAAGTGACTGACCTCAGATCGAAATTAGGCGCACCTCTCAAGCGCCGCAGTTTGATAAATTTCCCTTGAACCAAAGTCTCACACTGGAGATTAATAAAAACGGGTGCGAACTAGTCATCCTGTTTTATCCCAATACGCTTGCGCGGTTGCTCAGGGATCAAAGTTAATTCTCGAATTGCATCAAATACTATCTTAAATTGATGGTCATATTTACGCTCGAGCAGATCTAACTTGCGTGCCAATTCAGTATGCGAAGCAAGCATTTGCCTTAGCTTCATAAAGGCGCGGACAACTTGAATACTTGCCGCTACCGCCACTGGGCTATTTAAAATATTTCCCAGCATTAGAGCACCATGCTCAGTGAAGACATAAGGCAAATATCGTCTACCACCT
This sequence comes from Pseudobdellovibrio sp., assembly GCA_043769795.1. GTDB lineage: Bacteria > Bdellovibrionota > Bdellovibrionia > Bdellovibrionales > Bdellovibrionaceae > Pseudobdellovibrio. The sequence goes on from JAYVIY010000424.1 coordinate 1,713, forward strand.
CGACCGAATTTTGATATTCCAATTTGGAATCTCAAATTTTCTGATTCAATTTCAGATAATTGGAACATAAAGTCTTCAGGAAAACGGTCTAAATTTCTTTTTAGTTGCTGATTCAAGTATTTAGTTGTAACTCCATAAATACTAGCCAAATCAGTATCTAACAAAACACGATGTCCTCGCACAATAAGAATTGATTTTTGAATTTTCTCTAGAGTTGCTTCATGCATACGTCCAAACTCTAGATTTTTTATACCTTAGCCAGTTCGAAGGATCTTGAACATTAAAATCAATCATCGGACACCTCGGATTCCTGGCATTCAATTCTTTGAGGTTGCAATTTGCAACCTCAAAGATCCCTTTTAATATCAATGACTTACGTGTGTTTTTCTGATGAAATCATCTCCAGCACCGCAGTTCGATACTCGACTACAAAGGTGCACCAGCTCTACTAGCTTGGCAGAAATGGATTCTGCTTGGCGGCTAAACAAGACTCAATCAAAATTGTTATTTTTTAAATTACGACAAGTTCAAAGGTCGAACTGATGTAATTCTAAATTCATGGTTCCGATTATCAAACCGATTTTTAGAAGCTTTGGGTTTTTTCGATTTCAATTCTGACGAAAAATTAGTATGGATTTACGAGCTTTCTTTGACTGACTCCGCTCGTGCCCGCAACTCAATCGCCTTTGCATCACCTGCAGCTCGTAGTTCAACAGAGCTTGCGAATCCGTGTCTAAGTACGTCCTGCCAAAGCTGCGATAGTCCGAGCCAGATTTTTTGCATCCACTGGTTTGGCCAGATGCGATTGAAAACCGGCAATATGCATTCGTTGAATATCTTCCTGTCCGGCATAAGCAGTCAGGGCCAGCGCAGGGGTTTTACCGAGTTTAGAACCCAGTGCTCTCACCTTTTTAATCAAGCTGTATCCATCCTCGATCGGCATAGCGATATCGCTGACTAATACATCTGGTTTAAATTCTTTAAATAGTGCTAGACCTTCGCTGGCGGATTCGGCGGTTTTTACATCGGCATTGAAATGTTTTAACATAATGGCAAAGACTTCTCTTGAACTTATATCGTCTTCAACAAGCAGAACTCGTAATCCTTTCAGAGATAGATTTCCCATTGATTTGGATTTGGGTTCAATTTCTACCGAGTTGATTTCAGAAATTTGTTTTGAGGCTGGTAATAAAACCGTAAAAGTTGTGCCCTTGTTCTCGCCGGGGCTCTCCACAATAACAGTTCCTTCATGCATTTCGACAAGTTTTTTAACAATGGCAAGACCTAACCCGAGCCCGCCATAAAAACGAGTTGTCGAGCTGTCCACTTGAGTGAAGCGATCAAATATAACAGGAATAAAATCCGCTTTGATTCCTTTTCCACTGTCCCGCACCTGAATTCGAAGGCGTTCCCCATTTGGGGACTGGATTTTGTCTAACTGAATCCAGATTGTGCCGCCCTTAGGTGAAAATTTAATGGCATTGGTGATGAGATTCCAAAGGATTTGCTGTAATCGTACGGGGTCAGCAAACAAATTTTTAACTGCAGGGGCAATAGATACTTCTATTTGAATTGATTTGCTTGCCGCTAGATTACGTGTCGAATCGACGGCAGCGGAGATAATCTCATTTGGAATAATCTCCTGAATTGTCAGATTGAGTTTTCCGGCCTGAATTCTGGAAATATCCAAAAGATCATCAATTAACTGGCCCTGAGCCTTTGCACTTTGTTCTAGGACCTCCAAACCATGCTTGGTTTTTTCGGCATCCAGCTGTCCTCTGCGCAGCAGTTGCGCCCAGGAGAGTATGGTCGTCAGCGGCGTTCGAAGCTCGTGTGAGAGTGTTGCCAGAAATTCATCTTTTACTCTATTGGCGGTTTCTGCAAGCACTCGGGCATTTTTCTCCTGTTCTAGGAGCCGTTCCTTCATGTTTTCGATCTCTTTACGCTGTGAAATATCACGTTTGATCTTAATAAAACCGCGCAGTTTTCCGTTCTTGTCGAGGATAGGTGTGATAATAATATTGGCCCAGTAGCGAGATCCATCCTTGCGTACACGCCAGCCTTCCTGCTCGTCTCGCCCCACATCTCTGGCATGCTGCAATTCCTTTTCCGGAACTCCGGTATTGCGAAACTCCGGGGGGTAAAATTTGGCCACGCTCTTGCCGATTATCTCATCTGCAGAATAACCTGTAAGGTGCTCGGCGCCAGCATTCCAGCTATTGACGAGACCCTCAGGAGTGATCATGAAAATAGCGTAATCCAGCACAGAGTTGACGAGAATCCGGTATTTTTCTTCGGATTCTCTGAGGGTCTCTTCGGTTTTTTTACGATCGCTGATGTCGGTTATGAAGCCGTGCCAGAGTGTACTACCGTCGTTGTTTCTAAGCGGCAGAGCTTTACCTAATAACCAGTTAACTGTGCCATCCTCAAATTTTACCCGATACTCATGATGCCATTCGGTCAAGTCGCGGGCCGACTTTTGAATAGAGGCAACAATTGCGTTGTAGTCATCCGGATGAAGAGTAGCAAATACTTTGGAAGCATCCTCGCGAACTTCTTCAGGACTGACCCGGTAGATCTGACGTATGGCTTCACTGGCATAAGGAAAGCAAGAGCTGCCGTCAGCGCGCAATAGATATTGATAAACGACCCCTGGCACCCGGAGGGATATTTGCTGCAGAAGATTGAGTGCTTTTGCTTTTTCAGCCTCAATTATTTTGCGAGCAGTGATGTCTTCAGAAATTCCTAGAAGAATACTCGGCTCACCATTTTCGTCCTGAACGACAGTTTTTTGTGTATGCAGTAGAACAGTTCCTTTCGGAGTTTGAATAGGCTCTTCAGGAATATCTATAACGCCGACAGATTGAGTGGCTTCGATATCTTTAGCTCTAAAAAAATCAGTTTGTTCTTTGGGAAAAAGGTCTCGTTCTTTCTTACCTATAATATCCTGAGCTTTAATTCCGAATAGTTGTTCTGCACTTTTATTCCAGATACTCATCTGGAAATCATTTTTAATATCTTTACCGAAAACGGCAAGCGGGAGCGATTGAAGAACTGCTGACAAGAGGCGTTCACTGTTACGAACTTTATCTTCATTTTTTTTGTTCTGTGTTGTCTTTTATAGTTGCGGCGTAACCGATAACACGGCCAGTATTGTTTTTTATTGCTGATGGGCTGACGATCACCGGAAAGCGCTCACCATTTTTGCGCATAAATATTAATTCAAAATTATGGCTAGTGTTGCCTTTTAAGGACTTTTCGAATGCCGCCTGAATGCTTTCGTATTGCTCCGGTGGCCAATAGGGAAATGGTGCGCCGATATTAATAAGTTCAGCATGTGAAAAACCGGTTATTCTGCACAGGGAGGGATTGGCATCAATCGCCATCCCTTTGTTATCAAGTACCTGAAAACCCTCCTGCATGGAACTTATTAAACCCTTACTGAATTCTGTCGAGGTGTAAAACTTCTTCTTTGCAGCCGGCATTTTTTTGAATTTAGCACGACTAGTTTTTCCGGTTGATTTAATTTTTGTTTTTTTGCTTTTATTCATCTTGAAGTCGTTTCCATTTTAATAAAGCGGAAAACACTTTCTGTAAATTTATCGAGATCGATGGGTTTTCGAATTGAACCTTTGGCATTACTTGGGGGCACCTCGTCCATGGCAGTAAGAAAAACAACCGGAACCTTTTCGAGAATCTCAGGTTTTTTTTCTTCAAGAATCTTTAAAAAATCGGGCCCCGACATGTCGGCCATTTGTAAATCAAGAAGAATCAAATCAGGAGTTTTGATCTCAGAAAGCAAACTCAGAGCTTCGCTACCCCCAAGGGCAGTGAATACTTCGTAACCTTCGGATTCTAAAATAAGTCTGTTCAGGTATAACTGTTCGGCGTTGTCATCAATGGCGAGAATCGATTTTTTGGCAAACAAAAGCTTCTCCTGTCGATGAATCTCTGACAATTACATAAAACAGGTGCAATTGATAATCAAACTTAAATTTGATTATTTCTGGTTCGGATTATGGGGCAAATTACCCATTGAAAGGTATCAGCAGGTGAGGCGCGCGTGCCGGCAGTGAAAAGGCGATCGGAATTACTCGTTTATTCTCAAAATCATGTTTTTTCAAAGGGACTTCTTCTTACTGAGTGACCTTAGAAATTCACCCTGCGAGCCGACCAGCGAAAACGTGGGATTCTGTTTTTTTAGAATTTGCTCCAGTTCATCGGCATCTTCACCCAGCATAATATGCGAAGCCATCAGCATGGTTGAAGTGCGGCCGATTCCCGCGAGACAATGCACGGCCATGGTTTCATTTTGACTGAGTGCCGTCTTAATCACATCTGCAAGCCGCGAAACCTGCTCAAGTTTCGGAGCGCCGAGGTCTTCAATACTGAAATGATGCATTTTGAAATCATTTTGCAGAATGTCTTTCTGGTGGTGGTGCTCGGTCAGACTGATAATGTTAACAATACCTTGCGATTTAAGAAAACGTATTTCTTCCTGCAAACGTGATTCACTGAGTGAAAACTTCAGTTCATTGCCGTTGATTTCGAAGTGTCGAAAATTTTTTGTGTTTTGTGAGAGTTTTTCAAAAACTTTCAGCAGGCTCTGATTTTCATTGAAAACTTCAAGCTCCTTGGCACCCGCCACTTCGTCGAGCCCATAGAACTTGAAAATTCTCGGCGCATAGGTCTGCAGATGCTTTCGAAAAGAGTCTAAACTATGAGTGCCCGAAGAGTGTTGACCAAGCCAACCCAACAAAACGGCCTCATCAAATGGAAGGTCGAACCAATGAACGGCGTTAAAGCCCGGACGCCCCATGCCTGCTATAGAATTTTTCTTAAACCACCAAAAAGCTTTCATGGACAAATTACTCCGCTACATAAATTTTTTGATCAGAATGCATGAGATCGCAGCCAGTAAAATAAATTAAAAAAAGAGCCGAAAGAATGAATTTCATAACCGGCTCAGATTAAACACGAAATGGGGTCGAATCAACGATTTACACTCTATTTCTTAAACTACAAACCCAACTTATAGACTT
>JAYVIY010000425.1:0-2482 GCA_043769795.1 Pseudobdellovibrio sp.
GTCACTCTTGGCCCGATTCTAGACTTTGATTTCGATGTGGCGATTATTTTCAGTGATTTACTTTTTCCGCTCGAAGCTATGGGCTTAGGGCTCAGCTACGAAAACGGCGGACCCGAACTTAAGATTCATCTGAATGACGAAAACGTTCTTAAGGTTCGTATATGGCTATTTAGAAAAACTAAATTTTCAAAAACTAGCCCTTCAAGCTTGCCGCGAAATTTTACCAAAAAGCAAAAGTTTAATTGGTTTTGTCGGCGGAATGTGGACGCTCTACCTTTATGCCACGGAAGGCTCGCATGCTGGGCATTTTCTAACGTCAAAAAACAATCTGCCGCTTTTTGAAAAATTCTGGGAAATTTTAAAACCCGTTTTAATCGACAATATTCAGCTGCAATTGGATGGCGGCGCCGAAGTGGTTATGATTTTTGATACCGCCGCGGGCGAGGTAACGCCGATCTATTTTCAGAACTTTATTGCTCCGAAATTAAATGAGCTTGCAAAGAAATTTCCGCAGAAACTGGTTTATTATTCTAAGGGCACGCATCCGGGATATCTGGACGCTGATTTCAGAACTTCAGGATGGGCGGGTTTTGGTTTTGATCAGCGCAATGATTTAGCATCGATTTTAACTGATAGGTCTTTAAATGGAATTATACAGGGCAATTTTGATCAAACTTTACTTTTCGGGGACACCGATAGTTTAAAAAAACACTTTGATCTGTACATTCGTAAATTCAAAGAATTGCCTCCTGAAGCCAGAATGCGGTGGGTTTGCGGACTTGGGCACGGCGTGCTGCCTAAAACTCCGGAAAAGCACGTTAAGCTTTTTGTTGAATGGGTCAGAAATGAGTTTTCATGAGCCGCAAAGAATTGTTCGCCAAGTATGATGTACCGGTTCCGCGCTACACGAGCTATCCGACAGTACCTTACTGGCAGAACAATATCGACACACGATCGTGGTTAGAATCAGTTAATCAAAGCCTTAAACCTACTGACGCCGCCTGGTCGTTGTATTTGCATATTCCATTTTGCGAAAGCTTGTGTACTTTTTGCGGCTGCAATACAGTTATTACTAAGGATCACAAAAAAGAATCGGCTTATGCCGACTTAATTCACCGCGAGTGGGACCTTTACCAAAAGCAGGTGCCTGATTTACTAAATCGCCCGCTTCGGCATTTGCATCTGGGCGGTGGCACACCCACTTTTTTATCTGCTGAGAACTTACACTATTTGCTGAAACCGCTTTTTGAAAAATTTCACATTGAAAAAAATAGATTTGAGGCCTCGATAGAGGTCGATCCGAGAAGAACCGACAAAACCCAGTTAAAAATTCTTTTTGACTTAGGCTTCAGGCGAGTGAGCATGGGCGTACAAGACTTTAACCCCGAAGTGCAACGATTGGTTAATCGTATACAGCCCTTTGAAATCACCCGCGATTTGGTTGATGAAAGTCGCAAAATAGGCTACACCAGCGTTAACTTTGATTTGATTTATGGCCTTGCTGGGCAAACCTTGAACTCTTTTGAATCAACCATAAATCAAACCATTACTTTAGCCCCAGACCGTATTGCACTTTATAGTTTTGCGCTGGTTCCGTGGATAAAACCCCAGCATCGACTTTTTAAAGACGAAGATCTACCTGTCGGCGCTGAAAAACGCGCTCTCTATGAAATGGCAAGAATGAAATTAATCGATTTCGGCTACCTTGAAATCGGCATGGATCATTTCGCACTGAAAAAAGACGGACTCAGTCAGGCACTTAGCGAACAAAGGCTGCATCGTAATTTTATGGGCTATACCGATCAGAAAACAGATCTCTTACTGGGCCTCGGCGTAAGCAGTATCTCTGAAAGTGCAGATCACTTTCACCAAAACGAAAAGCTGCTACCGACCTACGAGGAAAATCTGATGTCTCAAAAAATACCGACACACCGAGGTCACTTTCTAAGTGACCTCGACTGCTCAGACAGAAAAAACATTCTGCAACTGATGACCAAATACGAAATTGAATTGAGCCCAACGCAGTTGATCGATGCGCGCGAATTTCTTAAAGAATTAATATCAGACCGGCTTGTAAAAATTGAAGACAATCTTTTGCAGGTTACAGCTGAAGGCAAGCCCTTCATCAGAAATATCTGTGTGCTGTTTGACACCCACATGCGTAAAAAAAACCCGCAACAAAAAGTTTTCTCAAGCTCGATCTGATGGGTAACAGCAAAACGCCCATGAGAGTGGCCGTAGTTGGTGGAGGATTCTCGGGATTGACCCTGGCCGCCTTATTAGCAGCGAAGGGTTTCACTGTGAGTGTTTTTGAAAAGGACCAGGGCTTTATTACCTCTGAAAATTCACACGGAATTCTTTTCGAAAATGCCGCCCCCTCATTGCTCAACCACCACGAGATCGAGACTTTTTTTACAAATTACGGGCTCAAAACCATTAGGCCAATGAATTCTGCAAAGAAAAAATTCATTTACTATGATCA
>JAYVIY010000426.1:0-33967 GCA_043769795.1 Pseudobdellovibrio sp.
TCAACCCGCACCGTTCAACAAAGCAGTAAAATCGGCGACGGATCTCTTGTCTACATGATGCTCGATAGAAAAAATATTATCCAACCTTACATTAAGGCAGGCGCGGCCCACGTAACTAAAAGTCAGATCGTTAAATATCTGAACGCTTCAGCAATTGAAATTCCGGCCTCGACGGGCTGGGCTCCAAGCTACGGAGCGGGCTTGAAGTTTGTGCTTTCCGAGCGCTTTTCAATTAAACTTTCCTATGATGTTTGGCAAACGCCTCTCAGCGACAATACCAGTTCCGAAGACAATTCATTTAAGGCCGGGTTGAGTTGGTATTTGTAAGGTTACTTGTCTTTTCAATGCTGTTCAGTGGCTGTCAGCTGGGGTATCTCATTCATGTCAGCTATAACCATCTGGCGATGCTCAACTCACGTGAGCCCGTTTCCGAAATTCTGAAATCAGACTGCGTTACCCAGGAGCAAAAACGAAAAATTGAGCTGAGTCAGGAAGCCCGCCTTTACGCGTTCGAAAAACTTCGACTTAAAAAAAGCGACAATTACTCGGAATATGTTGATCTGAAAAGACCCTACGTAACCTATACGGTTACGGCGTCGCAAAAATGGCGCCTGGAACCCTATCTCTGGAGTTTTCCGATCATCGGCAAAGCGCCCTACAAAGGTTTTTACAATGAGGAACTGGCAAAAAAAGAAGCTGACGAGCTTCGCAAGGAAGACCTCGATGTTTCCGTGAGAGGCGTTTCAGCTTATTCTACCCTCGGAAAATTAACCGATCCCTTGCTTTCGTCGATGCTCAATTATTCAGATCATCATTTAGTTAATACCATCATTCACGAACTGGTGCACACCACTCTTTTTATTAAAGACAATATCGATTTTAACGAACGATTAGCCGTGTTTGTGGCGAACAAAGGAACTGAATATTTTTACAGAGACAAAGAAGGTAAGAAATCGGCTACGTTAAAGCTGATCCAGGATGAAAATTTTGACGATCAGCTATTTTCAAAATTTATTACGAACGAGCTCGCTTTGCTTAGAAAATGGTATGAGGAATTCGACCACTCGAAAAATCTTCCCCCGGATGAAAAAGAAAAGTTAAGACAGGAGCGACTCGAACTTATTTCAACAAATCTCAATACTCAGCTAAAGCCCTTTTTGAAAACCAGATCCTACGACCGGGCTTTCAGTAAAAAATTCAACAATGCCGATTTGAGCGTCTATAGCACCTACATGAAAAGCCTTGATGTTTTCGAAGCTGTGTATATTAAAAATGATTCGAGTATTGAAAAATTTCTGAAGAAATGCGCAGAGCTTAAAGAAGTAGAAAACCCCGAAAAAACACTGGAAGAGTGGTCAAAATCTTAACTATTTCGCCTCAACAATAACTTTCGGTGGCGGCAATTGTTTTAACTTTCGGTCATCCTTTTCTGGAGGCGCTTTGTCTCCGATCAAAATTGATTTTATTTTGGTTGTTAATTCATTTTTAATTTTCAGATAGCTCACGAATTTTTCATTTCCAAGCAGTTTTTTAATCGAATCGAATTCTGTAATCGCAATTTCATTGTATTCTTGAATTAATTTTTTATGCTTTCTGAGTAACATATCTGAATCATTGGCAGTTAGTTTTTGAATCGATTCCTGAATTTTTCGATTTAATTCTGATTTTTTCTTGTTGAGTAATTTGTTTATTTCTGTGAATTGGCGCTCTTGTTGTGCCGTCAGTCTGAGTTCATCACTCATTTTCCAGATAAAAATATCTTCAAGGTGAGATTTTTTTAAATCAACTTCTGAGGCGCTCGCTACAAGATGCGAAGAAATTGTTAAAAGTAAAAGCAGAAATATAGATTTAACCATTCCGCTTCATTATGCATGACTCCGACTCGGACGTCCATTTCCGAGTAGTCGAATTTTATAAGGACTGTGCTATAACTTTGTCGATCTCGACGATAGTCTCATGACCTCGTTGGCTTAACACATCAGCATAAAAATCATTTTCATTCTGATAATTCACGACAAGCTCTGACCATTCTACCGGATTATTTTTAGCTTCAATTACAATTGAATTCGTATTCTGATTCACTTTTGCATTTAAACTCTGAGCCGCAAAATCAAAACCATAATTCATCACTCCGGCGCCCAACGTAATGGCCAGTGCCGTAATGCCGAGCTTAACCACTTTCTTCAGTTTGGCCCTGTGGTTTATTGTCTTTTGTTCTAAAAATATCCAGGTCTTTTCCCATTTATTCACTGGCTTAATTTCAGTTTTTGCGACCGAAAGCATAATCTTATTATGAAGGTTTTCAAAAAATTGCTCGTCCATGGGGAGCTCAATGGCATCCTCGGCTTTGAGTTTATTAACGAGCAAAGTTTCCTTCATAGAATCTGACTTTTTCATTCCGCCTCCATAAATTTCGTGTTGAGCTCCATAAAAAATCCGCCTACTTCTTCAGTCCATTTTCTTAATTCAGATTGCAACTCAAAAGTCTCTTTGAGTTTAAGCAGTGCATGGCGATAATTGGCTTTGGCCGTGTCATAAGGACAATCCATAACTTCCGCAATCTCCGCAAAACTCATATCTTCGTAGACTCTCAATACCAAAGCAGTCTTTTGCTTAAACGGCAGTCTATCTACTTCTGTCTGAATAATTTCACTGACCGCAGCATGCACTAAGGTATTCTCAGCCGTGGCTGACACACTCAACTGCACGTCATCTATATTAGTAAAATCGTAGCGGTTTTCTCTTAATTTATTTCGGGCCGTATTGACCGCAATCTGATAGATCCAGCTTTTGAAACTTGAACGGCCTTCGAATAGGTTGAGTTTTTCATACGCCTTAATAAACGCATCCTGAACAACATCTTGCGCCACGTCTGTATCCTTCATAAACCTCATGCTCAATCGAAGTAGTCCTCTCTGATGCCGTTTCACGAGTTCTGAGTAAGAAGCACGTAGTCCTTTACGAACCTCTTCGATCAGTTGCATATCTGTTTTCAGATTTTGATCGACTTCTTTTTTCATTTTGACAGCCCCCCTGTCTATTTCGGTTAATTTTTTAACATTTTTACATGCCCCAGCACCTGGCCCTCCATCCAGTTGCATTTCATCTCTTGAATTAATTTATAGCAATATAGATGCCTGAATACAATGGTCGAAATGCCACTAACTATACGATTTTATTTAGTTTTTATAGATTTTCTAATTGTTGACATAAGGCTTACTTATCGGTGGCTTCTGGCGGTGTAATAAAATGCAAGGTCGTCGCATATATTCTGAATTTTATTTTTTAAAAGAATAGTCGAGTCCAAAAACTGAACACCAATAGTCGGTCCGGATGCCACATTTTTTTTCAAATGCACGATTTTGGCGTTTATTTGAATTTCAGCGCGTCGAAATATTTTAAAGTTTAATGTCACTACTTGGCCTTTTTCATAACGAGGCAACTCTGTAGCTATATTCAGCTTCATTCCTGATTTAGAAATTTCGCTTATCGAGGCCAACGACTTTAAAGTCTTTGATAGGTCCTGGTAGTTAATGTGTTTGGGTTGAATAACGCTGCCACCTTGAAGCTGTAGGTGAGCTGATTGCGCCCATTGTTTGGGTATCGGAAACCTTGGGTTCTTTCTTCTAACTAATTCAAAAAGATTTTCATAGCTATCGAAATACACCCCGCCCTGAAATTTTTTAAGTGCTGTTTTGAGAAAATAAAGCCTGTCGTCAAAGATTATTTTTAAGGTTATATCCGGATTGTTAACAAATGAGTCAGTCGGCGCTACAATATAAAAATGTTTTCGTTCACCGATTTTCTTTAATGTAGCGCGGATAATTCTGTTTTTATCAGGTATCTTTATTAGAATTTCGGTGTTGGTGTTAACCACCTGATGAAGCACTCTGTAAGAAGCGTACCTCTCGACTTGCACTAATTCCTGCATGATATCTTTCATGCCGCGACAGTGACTTTATTTCGCCCTGACTGCTTGCTTTGGTATAATGCCTGATCGGCCCGATTATACATTTTTTCCCAGGTGTCAGTTAAAACTTTAGTTGAAACACCGATTGAAATCGTAACCTTAATGCCTTTTCCTTCGAACATAAAATTGTGCTGTTCAACGGTAAGTCGAATTCGTTCAGCCACTTCATGCGCCGTTTTCAGAGGAGTAGCCTGAAGGATAATCACAAACTCTTCGCCTCCAAATCTGGCAAAGTAGTCGTTCGATCTGACGAGTTTACTCTGAATAATCTGTCCTAATTCTTTAAGAATATAGTCGCCGCCGGGATGTCCGAAAGTATCATTAATTTTTTTAAAATGATCGATGTCAAAAGTGATTACCGACAAAGGTTCGGTCAGGACGTCGGCTCGTTTTACCGATTCGGGGCCCTTTTCAAGCAAAGCTCCCTTGCTGAAAGCTCCGGTGAGTGCGTCTTTTGAAGCTTTTTCAAAAACTTGCTGATTTGAAATAGACTCCAGATTACCTTTTTCGAGAAATTTAAAAATTACATTTCCGGTTTTGATCTGATCGTTATTCAGTAATTTCTTTTTAGTCATCGGCGTCAATGCGACCCCGTTGACTATCGTTTTATTTGTTGAACCCAGATCCAGAATATAAATGTCATTGCTGGTCACTTCAAACTTGGCGTGCGAACGGCTCAATGAAGCGTCTGAAATATAAAGCTCGGTTTCCACCGAACGTCCGATCGTCATATCACTTTTGGTGATGAGCCATTGCTTTCCAATGTAACCTGCAGGGCCAACCAATACTACAACTGCCGGAGGCGCATCGCCGGCCGCTTTAAGTTTTCCCTTAAAGGTTTCGGTCGATATGACATTTGTTTTGTCAGCCGGATTAGTGTTATTTGTATTGTTCGTATTATCGGACATATGCGTTATCCTCAGGATAATTATGTCCGAATAATATTTCCGATACAAGCAAGTAATCTCTAAGCAACGGCCACATCCTCTTCGATTCGGTGAAAACCTTTCCACTCTTTCAACCTACCCCTAGGTCTAGAATCCTGATCAACATAGTCTAAAAGCACGTAGGTTAATTTTGTAATTTTACCCAGCGAAACCACATCAAGTGATGTCAACTCAGTCCAAGTTCCGGTATTGAAATACTCTTTTTGCGTTCCCCATTGGCGGTACTCATAAACATGCGTATGACCGAAAATCACTGTGTGTATTCTCGGATCTCCAAGAATACGCTTTGCCGCAGAACTGAGGTCCGGAAAGATGGCGCTTTCGAAAAATATTTTTGCCAGCTTCTTAACCGTCCACCGAAAGCGTACTTCCGAAGCGAACATTATTTTATGTATGTATTTGAAAAGTTCCACGAAGGCTCTGAATGTGGCCCAAGGTTCATTGAAAAGCGACCATCTGATCATCATACCGAAGGGTCTTACTTTGTCGACGTGCGGGTATTTTTCTTTGATCTTAAGAACCAGCTCCACGAAAAAATGTGAGCCAAAAGGTAAATTTAAGATGGGCTCAGGCAGCCCTTGCTTAAGAAAGAATTTTTTAGGATCCATTCTATTAGCCGCTTCATGCATGTGGCCGTGTTCTATATGAACCCCGTCAAAGTAATAAATAATATTTTTATACTGTAGCGGATAGCCGATAACCTGATCTAAATGGTCGCGACAGGCCTGAAACATCATTGCCTGATCATGATTGCCGATGACGTAAGTGATTTTTCGGTTGGGCTGCGCTAGAAATTCACCCATAGCTTTAAAAACCTGAGTGTGACCTCGGAGCACCGACTTCAGCATTTCAAGCGCGATCGACTCGGTGACAACCGTAAGAAAATGCCCTTTATAGTCAACTGAAATAAAGTTGAGAAAATCACCGTTTATAATTATCTCAACGCTGTAATCCCGAAAGGCTCCGGTTGAGTAGTACTGAATGAACTCCACAAGCTTTTCAGCATAATAAAATTCTTCAAGTGAATTCAGACTTCCGTTTTCAAGTTGGCGACCTTTTCCCAGATGCAAATCACTGATTACGAGTTTTATTTTTTTAGTTGGAGGCGGCGTAGGGTTTTCAGACATCGCTTAGTCCACTTTTTTCAGAGGGGCTTTGTTTTCTTCTTGCAGTTCAAGATTAGCCATAGCCAGTCGCAAGGCTCTGGTCGTGCGTTTAAACGATTCCTGGCTCGACTCTACAGATTTATTCAATTCAACACATTTTTGACGGTAGCTTTCGACTTCCATCTGAAGAATATCCATTTTTCTTCTGAGATCAAGAATCTGTTCATCTTTATTCTTAACTACAGCATTTTTTTCAGCACGGATCAGTTCTAAGCGGTTTTCCAGTTCGCGCTCTCGAATCCGAATTTTCTTCATATCAAATTTAAGACGCGAGTCGAGTTCTTCGGTTTTAAATTGAGCTCGTTGCAATTCAGAATCTTTTCGGGCCAGATGATTTTTAAGAAGCACGCTTTCATTTTTAAAAGATTCTGCAAGCCCTTCCCGATCATTTTTATATTCCGTCAGTTGAGCCGAAAGCAGGTCTGAACGTTCTTTAATAATTTCAGAGGCAGCCACTAACTCATCATTTTGCAATCGCAGTTTATCGTTCTCTTGCTCAAGCTCCATTATTTTTTCTTGAGCAATTCGGAGATTCTCGGCCTGACCTAGATTTGAATCAGTCGTGCCACCGCTATTCCATGCCTGATAACCGGTACTAGCACGGTTTTGTCCGACCGATACTTTTACTTTATCATCATAGTCAGAATTAGATCTAACTTGATATCCGGCCACCGCAACGGTTTTCTCCGAATCACCCATTGAGCTTTTTATATTAGATAAAGGCGGCGGGGCATCCGCAACAACCTGGGTCTTTATGTTTTCATTTTTAATCTTATCATCGATCGAAGTATGGTGATGCATGACAGTAGGCTGAACCGCGGTTGCATTTCTTTCGGGCTCTATTGCCAACGTGTTTTCAATTGGTTTTGTATGTTTCTTGATTACGTCTCGGGCATTCAATGCACCCATTGCTACTGCCAGATTATTATTCGCATCTTCGTCTTCAAGAGAAAATTTAATAACAGTTCGGGCCTCATCTTTATCAACCCGGGTATTTTCGAATTCATTTTGGGTGTCTGTTTCATATGCAGCGGTGCCATCATTAGGTAGGAGAAAGCCTTTGTCGTCATTTTCTGCGTGCATCACAAAGCCTTCAAGGCCCGAACTAACATGGGCATCTGACACTTCAGTATCTTCGCCTCGATCAGACGACGGTTTTCCATCAACCTCGTTTATTAAGGACTCAATAAGTTCTTCAGCCGGAGTTTTCTTTCTGGGACCTACCATATATAGAAATATCGGTTTTACGGCCCCAATACTTAAGTTACCTAAGCAAAAATCTCGAGTATTTATAGATGTTTATCTCAGTCGCAGTCTTACTTAAGTCTAGCTTTCGTGGCTAATAGATCATTTGTTTTAGCTGGGCCAAATGACCATCAAAAACACTCTTATTAACTTTAAGCAATGCTTTCATACTAAAGTCCTGAATAGTCTGACTCGAAAGCACAGTTCCCGTTAGAGTAGCGGCTTTTAAATCGTTCCAATCCGGGACTTGCGACGAGTTGGCTCGCGCAGCCAATGAACCGAAAAATCCACCGGCAAAACTATCGCCGGCTCCGGTTGGGTCAACAACATTTTCAATCGGAAGCGCAGGGGCCTGATAGAACCCGTGTTTTGGCGAGAACAATGTTGATCCATACTCACCCTTTTTGATCACAACAAACTTAGGACCCATCTCAGAAACTTTTTTAATTGCCTGAATGGTATTTGATGTCTGAGTTAACATTTTAACTTCGGCTTCATTCATAAAAACAATGTCGACCTTTTTCAAAACTTCGGTCAGCTCCTGCTGTTTTGAATTGATCCAGAAATTCATCGAATCCATTCCGACAAAAATCGGCTTTTCAACCTGCGACAAAACCTGCAATTGCAAGGTCGGGTCAATATTAGCCAAAAAAACATAAGCCGAATTTCTGTAAGTGCTCGGCAAAGTAGGGTTAAAATGCGCGAAGACATTGAGCTCTGTTTTTAAAGTTTGAGCTTCATTAAGATTGTGTTCATAAGTGCCTTCCCAATGAAAAGTCTTACCGGCCACCGTCTGCAAGCCGGCTAAGTCGACTTTTCTCGAAAGCAAAATTGCACGATCTGATTCTGAATAATCATCCCCGACAACGCCAACAACGAAAACCTGCGAAAACAGACTGGCCGCAACAGAAAAATAGTTGGCCGAACCGCCTAATGACTTCTCAGCTTTGCCAGATGGGGTTTTTACTGAATCATAGGCTAGGCTGCCCACTACTAAAACTTCGCGCATTCGTTCCTCCGATTTTTGAATTAGAAATATCCATTGTTTCCGGTCGATCAATTTTTGTCGTCAATTGACCGCAGGCCGCAAAAATATCACGACCCATTGTACGTCTTAATAATACCTGGGCACCCAGTCTCATCGCTTCAGTATGAAAAGCCTGAACTGTTTCGTCATCCGGCCGTTCAAAGCCCGAGCCCGGGTGTTCATTGAATGGAATTAAATTTATTTTGCAAGGTACATTTTTCAATAACTTAACCAGTTCGCGAGCATGTGAAATCTGATCGGTGACGCCTTTCAGAAGAACATACTCCATAGTGATTTTATCACCAGTGGCTTTGTAATACCGGCGGCACTCTTCCAAAAGATCTTTCAACGGATATTTTTTATTAATTGGCATGACCTGCGAACGGACTTCATCGTTATAGCCGTTAAGGCTCACGGCCAGTCGTACTTTCGCATCAGCCACCCGGTACATTTCCGGAATTAAACCGGAAGTTGAAACCGTAATTTTTTTGCGAGACAAGTTTACGCCCCACGGAGAGTGTATAACTTCGATTGAGCCGAACACGGCTTCGCAGTTATCAAGAGGTTCGCCCATACCCATAAATACAATATTCGAAAGCTTTAGCCCGGTTTTTTTGAGTTCATCCTGAACCTGCATAAATTGACCGACAATTTCTTCGGTAGATAAACGTCGCTTCAATTTTTGCTTTCCGGTAAAACAAAAATGGCATCCCATATTGCAGCCGATTTCAGATGATACACATAATGTTAGCCGGTCATCCGAAGGAATAACCACAGCTTCAATAGAGTTTCCATCGCGTACGTCGAACAAAAACTTTTGGGTGCCGTCAACACTGATCAAATGTTTAATAACCGGCGGCAAATCAAAAGTGATCAGATTTTTCAGCTCTTTTCGCAGGTCTTTCGATAAATTCAACATGAGGTCAAAATCGGTAACCCGTTGCTCATAGACCCATTTGAAAATCTGCTGTGCTCTGAATTTTTCTTTTCCGTATTGTTTTAAATAAAGTTCAAGATTTTCCAGCGTAAACGAATAAAAGTTTCGTGGACCTTGTTCAGGACTTATATCAGTAGCTGGCATCAAAGGCTCCTTGCTTGCCGTAGGCGGGCTCTGCTTATAACAGCAGTCGGGTTAAATCCCATTTATTATGATCATTACATATTAAAATTGGAGGCAAATGTAAAGAAAAGACGACTTTCTGCCATCACTTTAGAATTAATTTCCTGATGTATTAATAGAATCGATCAATTCACTGATTTCACAAGGAACACAACCGATTTTAGCAACCACAACTCCGGCCGCAAAATTAGCTATCATGCAGACCTCTGAAATGGGCAGACCCGCAGCAACTCCCAGTGCCAAAGCGGCAATAACCGTATCGCCCGCACCCGTCACATCAAAAACCCGTTTAGCGAAAGTAGGAACTTTTGTGACGTCATTTTGCGAAAAAATAGTCATTCCTTCTTTACCTTGCGTCAGAACAACTTGTTTTGCCCCGGTCATTTTTTGAAGTTCGCGTCCGACATGAAGAACTCTTTCGGCCGGGTCTTCAATATGATCTTCATGAACCTTCGTCAGGGCTAGAGCCTCATTGTAGTTCGGCTTTATCAAATCAACACCCTTATAAAAATCGGCAAACTTGGTCTGGTGAGGATCAACCATCAGAAATTTTTTATACTTTTTCGCAAGCTGCACGATTTTTTCGACTAATGTTTGTGAAAGAATTCCTTTCGCATAATCTTCTAAAACCACCACATCAATATCAGAAAGGTTTTTTTCAACTACCTGAAGAAGTTTTGCTTCACTCTCAGCAGTCAGATTCTTTCTAACCTCGTGGTCAACCCGCACAAGGTGATGCTGTCCGGTCATCACACGGGTTTTACGCGTTGTGGGGCGCGCCGAATCCTGCACCAAATATTCAAAACTAACGCCTGATTTTTTAAGTAAATCCTGAAGAATTTCGGCACCCACATCATTACCGATAACCGAAATGAGTTTAACTGAACCGCCCAGACTGACAACATTCTGGGCTACATTGGCTGCAAGCCCTAGGCGCTTGTCTTCACTTTCAACTTCTAGAACCGGAACTGGTGCTTCTGGGCTTATTCTCTTTACCGAACCCATAATGTATTCATCGACGCCCACATCTCCGATCACCAGAACTTTTTTGCCTTTAAACAAAGTAACTTTTTCAATCAGCGACTTTCTGACTGCTAAATCGACCTTTAAAGCCGGGATGAAGTTTGACATGAATACCTCTCTTACTGCATGGTCACTATATGCGAAATTTATCGCAATATCAAAACTTGATTTATCAATCTGCTTACGTCACCAAGAGCCAGAAAAATGAAATTCTGGATTATTTGTCGACACTTTTTCCAATATGGGAAAATCGCTTCTCTGAATCTAATCCGCCTCCTGCCAATGAAACGAATCGTCAACTCCTCCGTCCGGTTTACTGGCTCGGCAACTGGCAATTCGCCTGTTTAGATTATTATCACCCGCCGCAGGGTCTGCAGAATCGCTGCGTAACTGCAGAAAGTTATCCGCGGGTTTTGCAGAGAATGGTTTCTGAAATTGAACAAATGGTGCGTCAGAAGTTTTCACCGAAAGACGTCCCGGATAAATGGCATCTGAATACCTGCCTGATTAACTTCTACGGAAAAAAAATAGTTGGCGCAGAAAAAATTGATTGTGCACGTGTCGGCGAGCATAAAGATTTTGAACCCGGCCCCGTGGCCTCCATTTCATTCGGCGAAAAGGCGCTTTTTCAATTTGTTAAAAGTTCTGGAAAAGGTCAGAAGAGTTCGGTTATTCTTCAGCAGTGGCTTGAAGATTCGAGCCTGCAGCTTTTCGGTGGCGATAAATTTAAAAAACAATTATTTCATCGTGTTCAGCGGGTCGAAGAAAAAGGAACACATTTTTCTGAACTCAAAGCCACGCATTTTGAAACCCGACGAATTAATTTTACTTTCAGATATGTTCCCACTGAGCATGTCCGGCCCTTTTCGAAACTGCCGGCCAACCTTCAAAAAGACATCCATGCTTATGTTAATGAGCTCGCCGAAAAATCTGAATTCTGGAAAAATGAAATTTCAGAGCGCTAGTCCGCTTTTGACAAGTCCCACGATATAGTCCCAAGTATAAACCGGCGCTAGTCCGCAATGGATTCCGCGATCAAGGCGCTGGAAATTAAGCAACTTAAAATCTCCTGGTTGTTTGCCGGTGAAAATCAATTCTGAATTCAACCTGTTTAAAACCAAAGGATCATTTGGCGTCGTATAAATCGTTATCGCAGTTTCGATATTTTGGTAATATTTCCAGAAATCATTTAAGTCAAAGACTCCCTTTGAATTCAAAAAATGCTCTCTTAGGCCTGTTGGCCATTGCATATTCGGAACCAAATTTTCGATCTCTTCAACCGATATCAAGGGCTGATGTCGTTCTTTGTCGATTAATTCTAGCAAGCCTGGGGTGAACCGGGGTTTAAGATCAAAAATTGTTCTCCACCATGCTTTCAGCGTGGTTTCTCTTTCATAGATTCTAAAAACCTCGTTGAGACGTCTGACATTCCAGAGGTCTATCAGTGCATTCTGTAAATTACTTTCCGGATTATTATGATAATCAAAAGTTTGCTTGAGATTAACCAGCGGACAGAAGTTCAAAATTGTTTTTATTTTGTGACCGTTGTGCTGATCAAGCATTGAAGTAACAAAGGTTCCGTGCGAACCCATACTCAACGAAACGATATGTACACTTTTAACCAGCCGATTAAACTGAGATTTTGAAATTTCATTCAATGCCAAAAATGTTTGTATGCCTTCGTCTACTCCACCGATTGAAATTTTATCGTTCTTTGACAAAAATGCATGACTGGTTAGGCTTTCAATGACCAGCACATTGGCATCCAGATTCTCGTAAATAATCTTCAGTAAAAATCGTTCTGCAATTAATTCATCGACATTTCCGTGAATCCCTAACCGTAAAAAAATAAACGGCCGAAGTTTCTTAAAATCGTGAATGCCAAACAGGCCGCGAAAACTCACTGACGATGTGGGTTTAAACCAGACCTTTCGAAAATGCTCGGTCGATGAAACATCATATTCAACGAAAAGACTTTTCATCAGCTCGTTAAAGCCCGCAGGCGGCGGCTCTCTATAAATAGAGTTTGTCGAATTTTTCAGCTCTTTTTCAGGGTCCCATCCCCATACTTTCTGGCCTAACTCTTTAAAGAACGGAATATATGAGGATATGACCTCTCCTTGGGCAGATGAAAAGTCTTCAACCTCAACTGATTTGCCATTAAACGCAGACCAATCGATATCAGGCGCCGACTGATCAGCAAACAGCATTTGAGCGCCGAAACTTATGATGACTAGCGCTAGAAGACTGCTAGTTTTTACTTGGCATTGCATAGTCTTTTTTTTTACACTCAAAACATTCAAACTTTAAGGAGTTTTTTACCATGCCCTACCACGACAATCTCAACCCGGATGCTGAAGCCCATTTAAATGGACCTTTATTTCAAAACGCGATGAAAACCTTTCATGAAGCGGCAAAAATTATTAATTGCGATCCAAACATTGTAGAAAGATTGCAACGGCCGCGCCGCTGCCTCACCGTTTCGGTTCCGGTTCGCATGGACGATCAATCGGTAAAAGTTTTTACCGGATACCGTGTGCAATACAACTCAACTCTTGGGCCATACAAAGGTGGAATACGTTACCATCACAATGTCGATCTGGCAGAAGTTGTTGGTTTGGCAGCATTAATGACATTCAAAAATTCTGTTCTGGGCTTACCTTTGGGGGGCGCTAAAGGTGGAGTATGCGTTGATCCAACAAAACTTTCTCGTTATGAAAAACAGGGTCTGACCCGTCGATACACTTCTGAAATTGCAGCATTCGTAGGTCCAACAAAAGATATTCCTGCTCCGGACGTCGGAACTGATCCGCAAACAATGGCTTGGTTCATGGATACTTATTCGCAAGAACAGGGCGGATATGCGCAGCCCGGCGTTGTTACCGGTAAACCGGTTGAAATCGGCGGTTCGCTCGGTCGTAATCATGCAACTGGTTTAGGTGTTATCTACGTTTGTGAACGCGCTATGGAAATGAACCAGATGAAAATGTCGGGCGCCCGAATAGTTATTCAAGGATTCGGAAACGTTGGATCTTTTGCAGCTAAATTTGCATTCGAACGCGGCGCTCGTGTTGTGGCTGTCAGTGACGTAACCGGTGGAATTTTTAACGGCGACGGTTTAAATATTCCTCAGGTCATTGAACATACAAAGCTCACAGGGGGAGTTAAAGGATTTACAGGCTCTCAGCCCGTTTCCAACGAAGAATTATTACAACTTGAATGCGAGGCCTTATTGCCTTGTGCCCTTGAAGGCCAGATCGATGTTCACAATGCAGAAAAAATTAGAGCTAAAATAATTGTTGAAGGCGCCAATGGCCCAGTGACCAGTGCGGCCAGCAAAATCTTAGAAAAAAGAAATGTATTTATCGCACCGGACGTCATTGCCAACGGCGGCGGTGTTATCGTTTCTTATTTTGAATGGGTGCAGGATATTATGTCATTCTTCTGGGACGAAGCCGATGTCGATTCGAAACTAAAAGGAATTATTCTGAAGGCGTTCGACAACGTTCATAAATTCAAGCTTGAAAAGAATATCGACATGCGAACGGCCGCCATGGCGGCCTCGATCAGTCGCTTAGAAAAAGCTATGTTGTTACGTGGCTTATATCCTCGCTAATGCTTAAACCCTGGTTGTGGTTAGATCCAAAAATAGCTCACGACCTGGGGCCAATTGCCGTTCCGCTCTATTCAGCTTTGTCGCGAAAAAAAGACACCCCGGTCTGGAGCCCATTTTCGTGGAAAAATCTGAACTTTAAAAACCGCTTGGGTCTTGCCGGCGGCGTGGATAAGAATGCAATTAATTTGAAGTCGTGGCAAAATCTCGGCTGCGGTTTCATCGAAGTAGGCACTGTTACACCCTTACAGCAAAAGCCAAATCCCGGAAAGATCATTGACCGAAGCATTAAAGACGAAGCGCTCTGGAATAAAATGGGTTTTCCATCTGCCGGCAGCGATAGAGTTTTAGCTAACATGCAACGCCAGTTATCGGTCATGAAAATTCCGATTCTTGTAAATCTGGGAAAAAACCGAACTACAACCAATGAGTCAGCTCATGTCGACTATTGCCAGCTGATTTCAAAGTTTCATTCTTTGGCCGATGCATTTGTAGTCAACATCAGTAGCCCGAATACTTCGGGGTTACGGAGTTTAGCCAGTGAGCACTCACTCGAGGCCTTTTTAAAACCGATCCGTCGGCAGATGATGAGTTTAAACTGCAATAAACCACTTTTACTTAAGTTAAGTCCCGATCTTGAACCTGATGACCTAAAAAGAATACTTGATGTATCTATACAAAATGCTGTTGATGGTTTTGTGTTAACAAACACCACATTGAGTAGAAATGGAATTAAGAAATTTCCTGATGAGGGTGGTGTATCCGGAAAACCGCTAGCCGCGCTGTCAAAATTGTCACTTAATACTGCAATTAAACATTTAGGAGCGGAAAAATCAAAAAAACTGATAATATCTGTGGGCGGAGTGATGACAGAAGAGGATGTTTTTGAAAGACTATCAATGGGCGCAGATTTAGTTGAGGTTTACACAGCTTTGATTTTTTCCGGCCTCAATTTTTTCAGAAAGGTCGAAAAAGCAGCTCATGAGTCCAAACAAGTCTTCAACTCCAAACTCTCATGACTTAACCCGAGCTACTAAATCTCGAATAAAGAAAAATTGGATTCCGGTTTCAGCCGGAATTCTCATCAAAGACAATATGATTTTAGTTGGGCAAAGGCCCGAAAACCACACTTTGGCCGGACTCTGGGAATTTCCTGGAGGAAAAATCGAATTGGGAGAATCTCCCGAGCAAGCCTTGGCTCGCGAATTAAATGAAGAGTTGGGTATCGAGGCCGAAATCGGCGATCTGAAAATTGCGTGCACCCATTCATATAGTGATGTGGGCATCGTTATTTTGTTTTACGAAGTACTATTTTGGAAGGGCGAGCCAAAAACAAAGCACCACATAAATCTTAAATGGGTCAAGCCTTCGGAATTACCTAAAATGAATATACCTGACGCCAACCGCAAGAATCTCGATCGAATTTACAAAGCATTTCAACTGAAAACAAACACATGAATAAGGTTTTAATTTACTGTCGATCTAAAAATACCGAAGCTATTGCCGAACAAACGGCGGGAGTTCTTTCTGAACAATTGCAGGTGATCGGAATAAGCGTTGATATTTCACATGCGCTTAATTTGCCGCGGCTTATTTTAAACTCCTATGACACCGTTCATTTCATAATCGAAAATCTACCTCTGAATATTAACGAATCCGTTCATCTGGCCGTTTGCAAAGCCCTTGGCAAAGCCACCGTCATAAGTATTCTGAATTCGGATAAGAAAATAAATCGAAGTTTTCTTGATTTCGTCAAACCTGATGCATTCAGTGTCAGCCAGACGAATCACCTCAAACTCTACCGAAATATAACCTGTAATAAATTTATTTTTTCGGCGTTTCCAAAAACCACAACGCCTGCAAAAAAAGCTGCATTTACAACTCAAGGTTTTTTAATTCCTTTGCAAAATCGAATAGAAGAAGCGCTTGATTATTCGATCAAATCCACGGTTTATTTCGATGGTCGAAAGCTACTGAAACTTCATGGCCCTTCTCAGCTCAGAAAAAAGTGGAATGACCTTATAGAAAACAAAAAACTTCACAGTGATTCTCATCTCATCCTTTCAGAACAAAAAATCAACAGCTTGGTGGCTGAAGAATCGCTTTCTGTCGTTCTGGCTGACCCCACATTAAAACACACTGAGTTCACTGAGTGGCTCAACAAATGTATGAACCAAAATAATCAAATTATTTTAAACGAATTTCAGGCAACCGGCTTTTCAAATTACTGGACTTCAGGCCGTAATTGCCGGGTTGTTAGTATTCAGAACTGGTTGAATGAACTTGAAATCCGTGACACCGCTGAAACTAAAAATGAATTTGTCGTTTCTAGTTTTAAAGCCTCAGAACTTTTTGAACCTACGATCAACGAATTATCTAGACTCTACTCAAAGCTTTGGCAGCAAAAGGCTTCCCTGCTCACCTCGGGATCTGCTAAACTCTGACTATGAACGGAATTAAATTACCAGAAAGATTGCGCATTTGTCTGATTGGGCAAAAAATTTCTGTCTTGAGCCGCTCAACAGACTCAGGAATTCTTTGGCCGCTGGCGCGGGGCCTTACCGAGCGCGGTCACGAAGTTACCATTATTTCAACCTCTTCACCTCTGAAAAGAGCCGAAGTTTTCAGAGACGGAATAAGAGCTTACTATCTGAATGAAAATCAGCCGCAATACAAAACAGTAAGATTTTCTGAAGCCGCCCACCGAAAATTTGTCAGTCTGAATAAAGAAAAACCCTTTGATCTGGTTCACAGCCTTGACAATTCCGGCTTCAAAATAGGACGCCACAAAGAAAAACTGAATATATCAATAGCCTATGATGTTGAAGCCACGCAAATGGCCGAGTTATTTTCGATTTTGTCTGAAGGCAAAAGCGGCGCCGGCAGCTTTATCAGCACCTCGATAAAGCTGATCTTTAAATTTTTACAGAGTTATTTCACCGAAGATCGGGGCCTCCTTGATTCTGCCGATGGAATCTTCGTCACGACCCCTCAGCAACGGATGATACTTGAGCGTTACTATCTTTTTCCTGATTACCACACCTACACTGTGCCCTACGGAATCAATCTCGGAGACCTAACACCGAAATCAGAGTCTGAAAATTTTAAAACTAAATTAAACATTCCGGATAATGCGCAGATCATACTGGCAAATTCAGATTTTACCAGTACACATGAGGTAACTCCGCTCCTTAAAGCCTTTGAAAAAGTTGTACTGAAAAAGCCGAATACTTATTTGCTATTATTGGGCAGCGGCCCGCAGATAAAGAGTGTTGAGTTTGAGATGCTCAATTTAGCTCTTGGTAGCCGAGTTATTATGCCGGGTGAAGTGGTTGCGGAGGAAATGCTTGAGTGTATTTTGGCTTCTCCGATTTACATTGACCTCAGTTCGAGATCGACTGGACTGGAACCGAGTCTGATTGAGGCCATGGCGCAGAAGAAAGTAGTGATTGGATCTGAGTTGAGCCCCATTTCAGAAGTCATCGAAGATGGAGTCGACGGTTTTTTAGTTCGACCGGCCGATGTTGAAACCCTCTCAGCGCTTCTTGATAAAATTATGACCGGAAATGGCGTTAATCGTGAGCAAATTGGAGAAAAAGCCCGTCAGAAAATCGTTGAGGCATTCAATCGAAACAAAATGATCGATTCGCTCGTTGACGCGTACAAGCAAATCCTGAGTCATTCAGAGAAATTTAAACAGCGCGCCACATTTAAGGACTTCTTTTCAAAGATCTTAAGACCAGTATAATATAAAGTGATTTCGATAACTTAGGTGGATTTATGACTAAAGCGAACCTCATTGATATACTTTCAGAAAAATCAAGCATTACCCGCGTAAAAGCCGAGGCGGTTGTTAACACAATTTTTGATACAATGGTTTCTGCTTTGATGAAAGATAATCGAATTGAAATAAGAGGATTCGGATCTTTCGTAAATCGTAAATATGATTCTTATAAAGGCCGTAACCCGAGAACCGGCGAAGTGATCGCCGTCGATGAAAAGAAATTGCCATTTTTTAAAGTCGGAAAAGAATTAAAAGAAGAAATCAACAACGCCACTAAAAAATAGCTGAGTCAAAAGCCGTTTAGCGGCTTTTTTGTTCAGCCAAACTCGCCTTTGAAGTAATCCACTCTTGATAAGAATTAACCAACGTCTGGTAACTGAAACTAGAGCAGATGTCATTTTCAGGCCCCATCACATAAGAATTAATTCCGAGAATTTGCTTTTCGCCGTCAATCGTATTTACAAATGCCGGGCCACCCGAATCACCCTGACAGATACCATTGCCGGCCGACTGATTAACTTTGATTTTTTTGGTATTGAGATCGATATCAAACTTAGAAGAAGGAATGATCGTTTTTCTCAACATGCCCGCGCCGCCGGCGTTGGAAGCGGTCTTTCCGTAGCCGTAAAAATACATATCACTTGCAGGATGAATTTTTGCCGGATCAGCAATTTTATAGATCGAATACCCTTTCGGAATTTCATTTTCAAGCACAACTAGAGCCACATCACCCCTCATATTTTCAGGGGCCTGCGAAGAATCATAATCCGGATGGACAAAAGTTTCTGAAATTCCCTGTGTATAGAGATTTTTATTGTAGCCACTTTCACAGCTGACGCTGGAGTAAAAGGAAACAAAGGTGTTGGTTTTATTGCCGGCTATACAGTGAGCCGCCGTCAAAATTAATTTTTTACCTATGGCCACAGCTGTGCACATCTGCCCATTTGATACCAGCATCATTACCATTTTAGAATCGTCATCTGACTGTTCAACCAGTTGTCCGCCGACTATTCCACCAGCCAACAACTCGCTTTCAGGAACACAGGTTCTTTTAACATCAGTTTTGTGCACTAATGGATTTCTCTCACTGGAACTCGAACCTGAATTGCAACCGACTAAAACAAACAAGTTAAAAACAAAAAATATTTTATGCATACTCACTACTTACCCCTGTCTGAAGAGTTGGGTTAGGTTATAACCCCTAAAGAAGCTAAATAAACCATAAAAATTAAAATAAAAACTCTAAACTCAATAGATTCGCTTTAATGCGGAAATCTCAGAATTACGGGTCAACGCCATGTAAAGTCTTTCAAGTCCTAGCGCAATTCCGGCCGAAGGTGGCAGGCCGAATTCAAGAGCTTTGAAAAATTTTTCATCTAAGTTAATCGGGGTTTTTCCGGTCGTTCGCTTTTTTTCAAGATCTGCGACCGCCCGCTGGCGTTGAGTCACCGGATTGTTCAGCTCATGAAATGCATTTGCAAGTTCGTAACCCTGCCAATAGATTTCAAACCTTTCGGCCCATCCGTCAGCGCCGATTCGCGCCAAGGCCGCTTGGTATGGCGGGTATTTTTCAACAAATACCAATCGATCGAGTGGCCATTTGTTTTCAATTTTATCTATGAAAATAAGATAAAAGTAATCATCGATATCTATGGCCCGACTCACATCCACATTTAAAGTTTCAGCCAATTTTTTTAATTCTTCTAAGGTCGTGTCAGGTTTAAGGTCAAAATTACAATAATTCTTAAAAAGGTCGGAAATACTGTAAGTTAATATTTCTTTAGGTCTTTCGAGCTTCAGAAAGTCGGCCATCACCTCTATGTATTCAACAGTGTCCATTTTTATGGTACTCAGACCTGAATATGCACGATACCACTCGAGCATCGTAAATTCGGGTTCGTGTCGATTGGTCTTTTCGCCGTTTCTGAAAACAGAGGCAATTTCAAATATGCGTTCGGCACCCTCTGCCAGCAATTTTTTCATATTAAGCTCAGGTGATGTGGCCAGAAAAAAATTGGTGGTTTTTGATTCTAATTTGAACTGGGTTTCAAAAACTTCAAGACTAGGTTCGGTCCCCGGGCAAGTTACAAGAATAGGGGTTTTCACATCCTGAAAACGTTTTTCTTTAAAAAACTCTCTGGTTTTCTGAAGAAATTCCTGCCATTTTTTATGCTCGGGCCATTGCGCGGTCCGCGACGTTCTTCCGCTTAAATTCGGCGCCAATAATACGATCGTGTTTCCGGGCAGCAAAGCAATCAGATCACCCTCAATGAGTACGTCGCTGGCCTTCAGCTCGGGTGAATCTTTTAATGTTCTTTCTGATAATTGCTCGACACCTAACCGTATGCTTGAGCTGAATTGTTCGACCCGACCCCACTTGTGCGCACCGCGCGGCATTTCAGGATAAGCAGTCCATGAATTTTGTAAATAGGACTCTCTTGATTTACTCATTTATCTTTACTCCCCCAGTGAAGATCGCTTATAACTTCAGACTATGCAAGTATCAAGTCACGCCAACCAAGAAGCTGAAATTCAACGACAAACCCAAATGCTGCAAACGGAATTTAATAAATATAAATCCTCCGCTGATTTTGTCGCCTTTAAATACATTAAAGAAAAAACACGAGATTACTCAGTTAGAAACGGAAGAACTGAAGATCTTAACGAATTTATTGATCAGGGGCTCATGATTGAAGTTATGATCAACGGACACATGGGTTACGGGGCCACTGCCGAACTTTCTCCCGAGGGAATAAAAAAAGCGTTCAATAAAGCCCGCTCTATGACAGAAACAGCCTCTCGTTTTTCAGTTCATCAGTTTGATAAAAAAATCAGGCCTTCGGTTACTGGCCGCTACGAGTCTGTGCGTAAAACCAGACTCGACAAACTTTCTCTCGTTGAACTTTTTGACTACCTCAAAAAGACATCAATGGCTCTCAAAAAAAGCGATCTGATTATTGCAGCTGTTTCCGACGCCATGTTAATTGAGTGCTCTCAGAATTATTTTTCATCGGAAGGTGCCGAATTCAGTCAGGATTTTGATATCGTGGTCAATTCAATGTCGGCAACAGCAAGTAATGGCAGTGAAACCCAGACAAGAACTTTGCACGGCGGCCGCGGTAATTGTCTCCAGGTCGGCGCCGAATATTTTGATTTCGAAAAGGCCCGAACCACCTGTGAAGAAATATCATCGCAGGCCATCGAATTACTGACGGCCGAGAACTGTCCTAGCACGACCTGTGATTTGATACTGGCTCCGGATCAAATGCTTTTGCAGATTCATGAATCTATCGGGCACCCACTTGAACTCGACCGCATTCTGGGCGACGAAAGAAATTTTGCCGGCTGGAGTTTTGTAAAACCCGCTGACTTCGGTACGCTCCAATACGGTAGCCCGATGATGAATGTGGTTTTCGATCCGGAAGTGACAGGCCAACTAGCCAGTTATCGCTTTGACGAAGTGGGAAATCGTGCTGAAAGAAAACATCTGATTCAGAATGGTAAACTAGTGGCCGGTCTCGGCAGTCTTGAAAGCCAGGCCCGTTCAAGTATTTCAGGCGTGGCTAATTCGCGCTCGAGTTCATGGAACCGTGCGCCTATAGATCGCATGGCAAATATTAATTTAGAAGGCGGAAATCTTTCTTTGGATCAAATGGTCGCACAAGTTGAAAATGGCGTTATTATGTACGCCAATCGTTCTTGGTCAATCGACGATTATCGACGAAAATTTCAGTTTGGTTGCGAATATGCCAAACTAATTGAAAACGGCAAAGTAACCAAAACCCTGAAAAATCCGAACTACCGCGGTGTCACCGTGCCGTTCTGGAATTCGCTGAGCGGTTTAACTCATCCGTCGACGGTTGAAACCTACGGTTCGCCTTACTGCGGAAAAGGCGAACCCAGCCAGATTATCCGAGTGGGCCACTCGTCGCCCTATGCGCTCTTTAAGAACATCGAAATTTTCGGTGGAGGCTAACAATGAAAAATTATTTAAAATTACTATCAACCGATCTTTTCAGTAGCCTCAGCGGAGATGAACAACTTTCATTGGCCTTGCATTCTGAAGAAAGCGAATTCATTCGTTTCAATCATTCTAAAGTCAGACAGAATACCTCAGTAAATCAACATGAACTAACGTTGCAGTTTCAAAGCAACAACAAATCTTATAAAGCCACATCGATGCTAAATTTAAATCTAGACAACGACCGCAAAACCCTCCTTGAATTAATTGGGGGCATCCGACGGGACCTCAGCCTCATAGATGAAAATCCAAAAGTAGTTAAAATGGAGAATCACGGCGTTTCAGAAGTGTTTAAAAAAAGCCAGCGACCCAGCACTCACGACATCATAAAAAAAATAAATGCCCAGTTTTCAGATTCTGATCTGGCCGGACTTTATTGCGCAGGGCCCGTCAGACAGGCTTCGCTTAATTCAACCGGACAATTTCACTATTTCGAAAATGATCATTTCTTTTTTGATTATTCGATCTACGATGGGCCACGGGCGGCGAAGGGTTTTTATTCTGAAGATGTCTGGAACGATAAAGTATTTGCCGATACGGCCGGTCTCTTGAAAAATACCTTATCTTTACTGAATAAACCTCAGATTAAAATAAAACCGGGAAGCTACCGCACTTTTCTGGCGCCGATGGCGGTTGCCGAAATCGTTCAGATCTTCAATTGGCGTGCTGTCAGTCGCAGTTCTTTTGAACAAGGCTTCGCTCCGTTAAAAAAACTATACACCCGCGAAAATCTCCTTTCGCCTCTTTTTTCTCTCACTGAAAATAATGACCTGGGATTAAATTCTCATTTCAATTCACAGGGAGAAATCAGCCCCAAGAATTTACCGGTAATTGAAAACGGAGAACTGAAGAATTTTTTAATCAATTCAGCGACTGCAAAAGAATATAATCTCGTTTCAAATAATGCCGACGCCGGTCAGTGGAACAACGAAGCCATGCGATCAATTGATGTTAGAGCGGGAACTCTAAATGAAAAAGACGTGCTGACCCAACTTGGAACCGGACTTTATTTGACAAATTTACACTATATCAACTGGAGTGACCCCCAAGCCGCACGCATTACCGGCATGACTCGATTCGCCTGTTTTTGGGTTGAGAACGGCGAGATCGCAGGACCAATTCAAGACTTAAGATTCGATGATACGCTCTATAATCTATTTGGACGTGAACTGATCGATTTAACAAATCAGCAGAGCACGTTCATCAGCACCTCTACTTATCAAAAAAGATCGCTCGGCGGAATGAAAACCCCGGGGCTATTATTGAAGAACATGAATTTTACATTGTGATTTTCTGCTGTATGGAATATAAATGCTAAGAAAAAATAACACTACTTAAAGGAGTGAAAAATGGCTCTTACTAAAATCCAGTCGTTCATACAAAAGCTTTCTGAATCAGAAAATGTAAAAAAAGTTTTAACTGATATTCAGAAATTGTCGGTTGAGTTACAAAAAAAAGTTCAGACTTTAAACACCGATGAAGCTGTAAGAAAATATAAAGAAATCGTTAAAAAGGCATCTCAGGCTGAAGGCGATCTTGAAAAAGAAGTAAACAAAGTCATAGTAAAAATCAAAAAATCGGCTACTGACGTTAAAAAAGACCTTATGACTTACAAGAAAAAGGCTGTTCAACAGAAGAACGATCTTGAAAAAATCCTGAAATCTAAAAAAGTTGCCGCTCCTGCAAAAAAGGCTTCAAAAGCTAAAAAAACTGTAAAAAAGGCAGCTAAGAAGAAATCTGCAGCTAAATAGTAACTCGATTTCCTTCGGGTTTAACGTATTGCTTAATTAGTTTTCATATTGGCTTCAAAACTCTCGGTTTTGAAGCCATTTGTCATTTTGCCTGAGTTACTGATCCCCGGCCGCTTTTATGTTATCTTGTCGACTTATAAAAGAGGCTCACATGGATACCAAAACTTCTCTCCAGGCACTTTCAACTCAAAATGAATTCATCAGACGCCACATCGGCCCTTCTGAAGAAAACAAAGCCGCAATGCTTCGCGAGCTGGGTTTCACGAACTCAGACGAGCTCGTTTCAAAGGTTGTTCCAAAAACAATTTTAAACAACGACACAATGGATGTGGGCGCCGGCATTTCTGAATATCACATTCTGGCTGAACTTAAAAAAACCATGAGCGCTAATAAAGTTTTCAAATCTCTGATCGGCTTAGGTTTTCACGATACCATCACTCCCAGCGTGATCGTTCGTAATGTTTTTGAAAACCCCGTTTGGTATACGGCTTACACACCTTATCAGCCCGAAATCTCGCAAGGTCGATTACAAAGCTTGTTAAATTTTCAAACGATGATCACCGACCTGACCGGAATGGAAATTTCAAATTCATCTTTACTTGATGAAGGCACGGCCGCTGCTGAAGCAATGGCCATGGCCCACGGTCTGTGTAAAAAGAACGATGTGAATTCGTTCATCGTGCACCCGGATCTGCATCCCCATGTGATCGACGTCTTAAAAACGAGGGCCGAGCCCTTGGGCCTTGAAATGATTATTATAGATCCCGCGCTTTTTGATTTTTCAAAACAAATTTTTGCTGCTTTTTTTCAGTATCCGACTTCAAGCGGAGCTGTTGAAGACTACCGCTCTCTTTCACAAAAGTTGCATGATCACGGTTCGATGGTGGTAGCGGCAGTTGATTTACTTTCACTGACTCTTTTGACTCCACCGGGTGAATGGGGTGCTGACATGGTTGTGGGCAACTCTCAAAGGTTCGGCGTACCTCTCGGCTACGGCGGGCCTCACGCGGCCTTTTTGGCAACCAAAGACGCCCACAAGAGATCTTTACCTGGTCGTCTGGTAGGTGTTTCTATCGACTCAAACGGAAATAAAGCCCTGCGTTTGACATTACAAACCCGCGAGCAGCATATACGTCGTGACAAAGCCACGTCGAACATTTGCACTGCGCAAGTGCTTTTGGCCAATATGGCCGCGATGTATGCTGTTTATCATGGCCCTCGGGGTTTAAAGAAAATTGCTCTTAAAATTCATCGCTTAACTCAGATTGCCGCCTTAGGTATCGAAAAATTAGGTTACAGCGTTGATCACAAAAACTTTTTTGATACATTAAAATTTAAAGTAAATAATCCGGAGCTCTTCAGGGAACTAGCCGAAAAATATGAAATCAACCTTAGATTTTATAACGATTCGGTCGGCTTCTCACTGAATGAAACCACCGAACTGTCTGATGTAGAAGCATTGCTCAAAATCTTCAACAAAGAACATAGTTTTGCTTTTTCAATCCTAGATCTTGAAAAAGAAATTTCGAGTTCGATCGAAAAAACTATGCTTCGCACTTCAGAGTATCTCACGCACCCGGTTTTCAACAGCTATCACTCTGAAACCGAACTGATGCGCTATATTTTCAGTTTGCAGAATCGTGACATTACACTGACACACTCAATGATTCCGCTCGGCTCGTGCACCATGAAATTAAATGCGGCCACCGAATTGATACCGATATCTTGGCCTGAAATAAATAAAATTCACCCTTTCGCTCCGCTGTCACAGACAATTGGCTTTCAAAACCTGATTCATGATCTTGAAAAGAAACTTTGCGCGATCACCGGGTTTGCAGCGGTTTCCTTGCAGCCCAACTCCGGTGCGCAGGGCGAATATGCCGGGCTTCTAGTTGTTCGCGAGTACTTTAAAAAGCAAAAACAGACCCACAGAAATATCTGTTTAATTCCATCTTCTGCGCACGGTACAAATCCGGCGTCAGCAGTGATGGCAGGATTTAAAGTCGTCGTGGTCAATTGTGACGAAAATGGAAACATCGACGTCAGTGATCTCAAAGCTAAAGCCGAATTGCACAAAGAAAATCTCGGTTTACTCATGGTCACGTACCCTTCAACACACGGGGTTTTTGAAGAGTCAATTCGCGATCTTTGCGAAACGATTCATCAGTTCGGCGGACAGGTCTATATGGACGGTGCTAATCTGAACGCGATGGTCGGCTTAGCCCGACCGGGAAATTTCGGACCCGACGTTTCCCACATGAATCTTCACAAGACCTTCGCCATTCCACACGGCGGTGGTGGCCCGGGGGTAGGCCCTATCGGTGTAGCCGCGCATTTAGCTCCATTTTTGCCTTCGCACTCACTGATTAAAGCTGCAGGGCCTTCAACCGGAATCGGCGCCACCACATCAGCTCCCTGGGGAAGCGCCAGCATTCTGCCGATCAGCTGGTCGTATATTACGATGATGGGCGATTCAGGCTTACGCGAAGCCAGCACAACAAGTATTTTAAATGCAAATTACATCGCAAAAAAATTAGCGCCCTATTATCCGATTGTTTATAAAGGAAAAGAAGGCTTGGTTGCCCACGAATGTATTATTGACGTAAGACCACTTAAAAAAACCCATGGCATCGACGTGACAGATATTGCTAAACGTCTGATGGACTATGGTTTTCATGCACCAACTATGTCGTGGCCCGTTGCCGGAACTTTAATGATCGAACCCACCGAGTCTGAAAGTAAAGCCGAATTGGATCGCTTTTGTGAAGCGATGATCGAAATCAGAAAAGAAGCTGATACAAGCCCCGATGTGATCAGAAATGCGCCTCACACTTCGGCTGTGCTGCTTGCACAAAATTGGCCTCACAATTACTCACGCGAAAAAGCGGCTTTTCCGCTGAATTGGGTGCGCAATAACAAATATTGGCCGCCGGTTGGACGCGTGGATAATGCTTACGGCGATAAGAATATTGTTTGTTCGTGTCCGCCGATCGACGATTACAAATAGCAAGTGAATAGACCGCGAAAAAAAATCCTTTTAATTCGGCTGGATAAAATAGGCGACTTGATCTGTACTCTGCCGTCAGATCAGGTTCTTGATGAGTCTCTTTATGATGTGACCTGGATCGTACAAAAAGGCCTGGGGCAAATCGTTGAGTTGGGTGCTAAAAAAAGAAAATATATAGAACTTGATAAAAGCACGCCAGCTGAAGCGGCCAAAGAACTGAAAAAGTTTTTAGAACTGACAGAGCCCGATGTGGCCATCAGTTTTCAGTGCCCGTGGTGGGTCAATTTTGAACTTTATAAAGCCGATATTGCGATCAGAGCCGGGGTTAAGAGCCAGTGGCACAGTTTTATTTTTTTAAATCACGCCATTCGGCAAAAAAGATCAAAATCGGAAAAACACGAATTGGAATATAACCTCGATCTGGTCTATCACACGTTGAATCCGCGACAGACCAAACAGTTTCAATATTTTGAAATCACTAAGCCGGTTGAAACCGATGTTCTTCAAAAATACAGTCTGCTTGCCAATCACTATGTGGTGGTTCATCCAGGTATGATGGGTTCAGCATTGAACTGGCCCCAGACAGAATATATCAGATACATCAATGAAGTGATCAAGCAGCAGAAACAGGTGGTCATAACCGGCACCGATCAAGACGAAAAATACCTCGATCAGATAAAAAAAGAATTTCAAAATAATGCGAGTGTAACCTGGCTGCAATCAAAGCTGAGTATTAAAGAACTGGTGCAATTGCTTTCGCACTCTGAATTGGTACTCGCTCCGTCAACCGGAGTGGCCCATCTGGCGGCCAGCGTGGGCGCCAACTTAAAAGGAGTTTATTCGCCGGTCCGGGTTCACCACCCTACAAGATGGGGTCCGCGAGGACCCCACGTCGAAATCATAATGCTCGACTATTGATCGCGTAAGGTTACTGATCCATTCCGTCAGAGCCAGGCGCAGGTTCCAGATCGTAGAGGCTCAAATCGAAATATAATACTTTTCCGTCTTTTTTAAATTCAAAGCAGCCGTTTTTGTTAGCGTGAATGTTAAATCCACCGCCCCACCAGAAGTAGCCGCTGACCTCGCCCATCGTGTTGGCATCGCTCGTGGTGGTGGCGTTGACCAATTCAAGATCAGGATCGACGGTGTTATGCCCGACCAGATTACGTGTGAAATAGCGCCATTGCAGTTTTTTATCATCTAGTAACTTTTTATCTTCGCTCATCACCTGCAGTTGTTCAGCTGTGTGATAGACAACTTTAACATCTTTGTTGTTCATTATTTTTTCGTAGAGCAAATTGAATTTATCGACGGGAAGAGGTGCAATTTCTTTTTTATAAAAACCCAGTGGAATTAAAAAATGTGAGTGGCCCATATCCGGAAAAATCAATGCATCCACATAACCTCTTATAAATGCCTTTTCTACATGTTTACCAACGGTTTTTACAAATTGTTCCGGAATTCGCACATTGCCACCACGAACCGGTCCTTCTGGAAAAACCAATGATTTCATGGCCTCATCATAGTAGGCCCGTTTTCCGAGGCGCTTTTCTGAGCCGTACATTGTGCTACCTAAATTCTTAATCTCTTCTAACGTTAAATTCCATCTAAAATCAGAACTGTAGACTGGCACTTCACCTGGCAACTGAGCCGCACATCGTTTTAGATCGGGCGCAGCCGCTGCGAAAACGCTAGAAAAAACTATTAAAATCCCAACCAATTTATTCATGTTTCCCTCGAATTCTCAGATTTAACACAAAATTGATTGAAGCACCTATGTCGAATGTTTTGACAGGTAAAAATCTCTCAATGCTTGCAGCGCTAACAGAATCGGGTTACTCTCATTTTTCAAAACTTAAAGAAGAGAAATTTATATTATGAAAACTGCTGCCTTATTTTTATCACTGCTATTTACGATTCTTATGTCCGGCCCAATTCACGCCCGAACTAAAGTCAAAGTAGTTAAAGAAGTGATCGTAGTTAACGACGCAAAAGAATTAAAAACCTTAACCGAACAGTTCCGAAAAACCCCAACCGACACGGCCCTTCGCGAAAAAATCATCAAATTGGCCCAAAGAATTAAACCAGCACCTATGGTTTCAGAAGAGGCTACGCTTTTGTTCGAAAAAGCCAGTGAATTGCAAAAGGACGCCAAAGATTCGATAGGCTACGAACTTTCAGTGGCTAAATATAAAGAAGCGCTCAGCCTGGCACCCTGGTGGGGCGACGCCTATTTTAACTTAGCTCTTACCTATGATCTATTGCAAAAATATGAAGAGGCCATCGCTACACTTAAAATTTATCAACTGACGATCAATGCTGAAAGTGCCGAATTGCAGGATGTTCAGAATAAGATTTTCGCCATTGAAGCAAAAATTGAAAAATCAGGTAGTCTCAAAAAGGACATTCAAATTATTCCGGGTCAAAGCATTGGTAAAATCAG
This sequence comes from Pseudobdellovibrio sp., assembly GCA_043769795.1. GTDB lineage: Bacteria > Bdellovibrionota > Bdellovibrionia > Bdellovibrionales > Bdellovibrionaceae > Pseudobdellovibrio. The sequence continues at coordinate 29,118 of JAYVIY010000426.1, forward strand.
TGTGGGCATGCCTTCAGAAAAATTACGAGGCGAATTGGGCGACCCCTCCAGCTCAGAAAATGTCGGACCTTGGTGGCAGAACCTATGGTGGAAAAAGTCAGGCTTTATGACCTCAATTAAAATGTCTCTAAGTAAAGTTGATTCCGTCGAAATTTCTGATTCGGCCACACAGTTTCGTACCGTCGAAGGCATCGGCCTCGGCGCGCCTGAGTCAACGATTCAGCCTAAACTGGGCGATGCCGACCGCAGCGGACGCCTTAAAATTGAAGGGCGAAGTATGTATTGCTACCGTTCTGGCCTTAAGCTGACCGTACGCGATGGAAAAGTAACTTCAATTGAAGTCTTTCGCCCTGCTGGTTTCGATGAAACCTATTGCGAACCAAGACTCTTCGAATAGATTATGTTTCCTGACACGCCGACAGAAAAACTACAAATGATTTCCGATGCGGTTCTCAGACTTTCAGATTTTTATATAAAGAATCCGACTTTTGAAACACCCTGGAATCAGAAATTTTGCCAGATTGCTTACCGACATTACTATTTACCGCTTAATTATCTCAGGTGCGAGAAGGTCATTGAACGCGGCGAACAGGTTGGTTTTTTCGATGGACTCACTCACTTCATTGATTGGGGCGCGGGCCCGGGCACGGCCAGTCTTGCACTAGCGCAAAACGATAAAATCAAACCCCAAATTAAAAAACAAATTTTATTTGATCTATCAAAAAATACTTTGAGCAGTTTTTCAGACTTACACACCCCTCTGATTAATAAAGAATATTTTGACCATCTTGATCTAAAGACCTCCTATCCGAACAAAAACCAGACTTGTTTAATTTTTTCCTATTCATTGACCGAAGTTACTGAATTGCCTGCAGGCTTTGAAGAAACCGAAGCTCTGATGATTTTAGAACCTTCGACGCGCGACGACGGTCGTAAATTATTATTACTCAGACAAAAACTGATTGAAGCAGGTTTTTCAATCTGGGCGCCCTGTACTCATCAATTGAGTTGTCCGTTACTGACTCATTCGAACAACGACTGGTGCCATGACCGAATTCATGTGAAGGCTCCGGCCTGGTTCAACGATCTTGAAAAATTGTTGCCGATGAAAAACAAGACCGTCACAACCAGTTACTTACTGGCCAGAAAAAGAAAGGCCCCGGCAAAACTGCAGAACTTCTCAAGGTTAACCGGTGATTCAATGAACGAAAAAGGGAAAACCCGCCAGCTTATCTGCAGGAACGAACAGCGTGAATTTCTCACCTGGATGCACAAGAGCATTACTCCGCAGACCCTTTTACGCGGCGACCTACTTGAACTTCACACCGATATTGAAGTTAAATCCAATGAACTTCGTTTAAAAAAACCGATTTCGTTATGACTTTATTTTCTGTCATTCTGAAAAATGACAAAGACGAGACTTTTTCACTGGACTACAGGTTAAAAGAAAGTGATGCGTCCTTAATCTGGATTGAAGGCGCAAAAAAGGCCACTGCGCAAAAAGAGATTGAATCTTCACGATTCTATAATTTTCAGGGGCAGACTGAAAACGAACTTGATTCCCTAATCGTGCAATTTGAAGCAATTTTGAAAACTCTTGTAAAGACTCAACCTCAATTAGGACTCACTGCGCTTAAAAAGAATAACGATCAAGCTCTGCAAGAAAGTCTCAATCAGCTTCATAGAAATTTTGCTCACAACCACTTGATTGAAAAATCAATTTCTAGCGAAAACCGATTGATCTGGAGCGAATTTAATTTTCTTATTCATCGAATCGAAGTTGCGCTTCTTGCTCGACGAACACCAACAAAAATCAATCTCTGCCGAATTGCCTATAGTTACAAAGATTTCGAAAGATTTGATATTCCAGAAAAATGTTTTGAAGAGTTCACCCTAATGAAAAACTTCGGAGATCTGCAGATTGCTTATTGCCAGGTGGGTCGCCACCTCCAAGAGCTTTTCATTTCCCGGGATAGTGAAGTGCCGGTTGAACACATACAGCCGGCCCGCTACTTTTCAGCGAACGCGGAACTTTGGTTCGGACCCGATCTGGATCAGATCTTTGCAAAAAAGTACGAAGCAGAAATTGAACTCTGGTTTAAAAACCATGAGCGTAAATTTAACAGTGCCGGAATCTACTGGGAGCGGAAAGATAAAGCACTCGGATCGGTCACAGTGGCGAATCTCAATAGAACTTTCGATAGCCTTGACGAGAAAAGGCAATTTCAGAAAGAAATTGCCGGATTTAACCGGGTTTTAAGAGTGCAAATCCCTTGATCGAAACTCTGTATCGGTGCTAATTTTGCGTCTATGTCAAACTCACAAAAAACTCCGCTTTACGATGATCATTTAAAATTAAACGCCCGTATGGTTGATTTCGCCGGCTGGGTGATGCCGATTCAATATGAGGGTTTAAAAGAAGAACACTTTCAGACGCGCAATCATGTCGGACTTTTTGATGTGTCCCATATGGGTGAAATTCGCGTTAAAGGCCCCAAAGCAGTCGACGCTTTGCAATGGCTCACCACCAACGACGTCGCTCAACTTGAAAACGGTCAGGCTCAATACGGTCTGCTTCCGAATGATCAAGGCGGATTGGTCGACGATATCTTTGTCTACTGCCTCGAGAAAAATGCCGACTACCTTGTTTGCGTGAACGCGTCTAATAAAGACAAAGACTTTGCCTGGATGACCAAACATAATAAAGGCGCAGACATCATCGATGAATCGGCGCAGTGGGGGCAAATAGCCATTCAAGGGCCGGAAGCTTTGGCTCTTTGCGATCAGATTTTTGAACCGATCAAAGTTTCAGAAATGTCGCGCAACCAAATTAAAAAATCCAAATTTAAAAACTACACAATTATGATCGCAACAACAGGTTACACCGGCGAAAAAGGCTGTGAGGTTTTTGTTGAGTCGACCGGAACTTCGGAACTCTGGAATGCACTTTTAAACCATCCGCAAATCAAAGCGAAAGCCATAGGTTTAGGTGCACGCGACACTTTACGAACCGAAATGAAATACTCGCTTTATGGTCACGAAATTGATGACCACTCAAACCCATACGAAGCTACTTTAGGATGGGCCATGAAACCCAATGCAAAGGACTTTATGGGTAAATCTTTGATTCTAAAAGCTAAAGAAGAAGGCTTAAAACGTAAGCTGATCGGGTTTAAAATGCTTGAAAGAGGCATTCCACGACAAGGTTACGAAATAAAAAAACAAACTGGCGAAAAAATAGGCGTTGTTACCAGTGGAACTCACTCACCAACGCTTGATGAACCCATTGGAATAGCCTATGTTGAGCCTTCGTTTTCAACTGAAGGCTCACAGTTTTTCGTCGACATTCGCGGAAAACTTGTTAAAGCTCATGTTGTTAAAACACCGTTTGTAAATCGAACTTAGAACTCACTTTTCAGAGGAGTAAAATATGGCTTTTCACGTACCAGAAGACTTTTATTACACGAAAGACCACGAATGGGCTCAGGTTGACGAAAATATCGTAACCGTGGGTGTAACTGAGTTCGCGCAAGATCAGTTAGGTGAAGTTGTTTACGTTGATCTTCCTGAAGAAGGACAAAAAGTAACTCAAAATCAAACTTTTGGCGTAGTCGAGTCAGTAAAAGCCGTATCTGATCTTTATGCTCCGGTATCAGGAACAGTTATCGAAGTGAATTCAAGCTTAATGGATGACCCTTCTTCATTGAACGACGACCCTAATAATGAAGGCTGGCTTGTTCGAATCGAAATGGATTCAGAAAAAGAACTTGCTAACTTAATGCGCGCTCCGGAGTACAAAAAGTTAATCGCCGAAAAGTAGTTTTTGCTTTTTCGGTTTTTTCTTTATACAACTATTCAACTTGTTATTCGTCTGTGCCCAGTTGGTGGAATTGGCAGACACACTAGGCTTAGAACCTAGCGCCGCGAGGCATGGGGGTTCGACTCCCTCACTGGGCACCATCTCTGTTTCTATTTCAAAAGAATTAATTTACTCGAATCGTAGTTAGTTCACTGAAGCAATGAATCTGCGAGGATATCTGCGATCATATGCGCGATATAGGGGGCTACCAAGCTTTTCGTCTTAACGTATGTAAGCGCAAGGATTGTCCCTACAACGGCGATATAGGCTTGAAAAGTATATGGTAAATCCCAATGGCCAAGACCAAATGCGACGCCAGAGATAATAATACCTAACCATGCTGATCTAAATAGTGAAAGTACTGTCACAAAAATGATGCCGCGATAGATGACTTCTTCTGCACCATTAGAAAACAAGTTGCCAACACCGTCCACCAAATTAAAATGTGGGCTTATTTTCATACCAAAATAAAATCCAACAGGAATTGTGGTCAAAAAGATCAAAACTCCCACAGCAATGCCAATCTTAATAGAATTTTTATTTCCACCGCAGACGTTAAAGCCATCGATTTTCTTTCCGACGAAAAAATAATAAAACAAAAATAAAATGAATCCCTCAAGAACTATGAGAAAGTGATTTAGCAGAACTTTCTCAGCGGCATCAAATGTGAAATTGTGAAAGAAAAAACTTCGAATTTTTGTCATCAAAAAGAAACGGAGGATTGCCCAGATAGCAAAAATTGAAAAAGCTGTAATAGGAATTTTTCTCAACGCGCTTTTCATAATTCAGATATATGATGTCAGTCTAGCCACCTAAATCCAAGAGATGTTCTCAATTTTTAATTTTCATTTTATATTCCAATTATTTTTTTAGGCTTTTCAGGTATTAACGTCAACTCGCGAATCGCATCAAACACTACTTTAAATTGATGATCATATTTTCGCTCAATCTGGTCTAGCCTTCTTGCCAACTCAACATGCGAAGATAGCAT